>JBBSAN010000501.1:0-5525 GCA_038252265.1 Chloroflexia bacterium | reverse complement strand
GGGCTATCCGGATCCCACCCTAGACAAGGAGACGACATCCATGACCGCTACTGCGCCGGCTACTCAGGATCCTGCCGCTTCCCGCGGGGGGACTGAAATCTATGTGTACCCGACGGCCAAGCATTCCCTGCACATCTATGACGCACTGCGGATCAAAAAGCTCAAGATCGAATTGACCAGCTATGATCCGGCGACCGGCCAACAGACCGGGCGGGCCGTGGCCTGGATCGATCGGGACGAGATGCGGCTCCTGGTCCATCTCGTCATCTTCCGCCTGTTCCAGGGGGTGCTCGCGGCCAACGGGCACCCTCCCCGCTTCGAGAAGTTCGGCGGATCGGAGCGGGAGGGCGCGATCGAGAGTCGCATCTTCCTACTGGAATGGGATCCCGGCCTGAACGGGCGGTTCGCCAGCTACCCGTATCGCCTGACGATCACCAATGGGCCCGGGCTGCGGCTGGCGACCGGGACGGTGCAGCCCAACGGTGACCCGACCAGCCGGGTCGCTATGCGCCTCCCGGAAAGCGATCTCATCGAGATTCTGCTCGCCGTCGGAGCGTATATCCGCGCCCGTGAAGCGACGCCGGCACCCGCTCAAGAAGCGGCCGGCCCGCCCGCCGCAGGCCGACGGGGCGGGTCCTCGCGCGCCGCCGGCGACGCGCCAACCGCCCTGGCCCGCCCGGTGCGCGCTGCCGCCCCGGAAGACAACGGCGCGGCCCCGGCGGCGGCAGCCGGCAGTGCCCCCCCACCCGCCCACCCGCCGGGGGCCGCTCGCAGGGCACAGCAGGCGGGCGGATCCCCGACACCCGAGGATCCCTGGGCAGGCATGAATGTCACCCCCACCCCCGGCCCGCCCGCCGCGGCGGACCGGCCCCACATCCTAGGAGGAGCCTGCCCATGCCCCTTTCTCTTCGCCCGGCCCGCCCGTTTGTGGCGTCCCCGACCGACCCGGACGCGGACGCGGACGAATGGCAGCCCGCCCCGCCCGGCCCTGATGACCTGGGCCTGGACGGCCTCAAACATACCGTGCTCTCCGACTCGGCGGTGCTCGCCCTGGCCTGGAGCAAGGATCAGGGGCTCCAGGCGGCCGCCCGCCTGGAGCAGCCTGCCGGGCACACTCCGACCGAGTACCAGGCGCTGCGCGTCGCGGTTTTACGGGGCCTGGCGGCGCGCCAGGTTCTCGCCGATGCCAATCAGCGCCTGGTGATGAGTGTCGCCCGCAAATATGTCGGGCGAGGGTTGGAATTGCGTGATCTGCACCAGGAGGGCAACCTGGGCCTGCTGCGCGCCATCGACCACTACGACTACCGCCGTGGTTTCAAGTTTTCGACCTACGCGATCTGGTGGATCCGCCAGGCTATCCTGCGCGCGATCCAGGACACCGGGCGGACGATTCGCTTGCCCGCGCATGTCCTCGAACTGGCCAGTCACCTGACGGAGGCCGCCACGCGCTATCAACATACCCTGGGGCGTCCACCAACGCCCGAGGAACTCACCACCATCTACAACCAGACCGCCCGCACCCCCGTCACCGTCGCCAAGGTGCGCACCACGTTGGACGCCATTCAAAACCCGATCTCGTTGGACGGAGCGATCGGGGAGGAGGGCGAGGGCACCTATGCCGACGTGCTCGAAGACATGACGGGCGGCCTGGATCAGCCCGCCGCCGCCGCAGAGTCCCACGCCTGCCGCGCGGAACTGATCGCCACCCTCCAGGCGCTCCTGACGGAGCGCGAAGTCGCGGTCCTCCAGATGCGCTTTGGGCTGGGGACCGGCGGTCCCCAGCCGCTGGAGCAAGTCGGGATCCAACTTGGCATCACGCGGGAGCGGGTGCGGCAGATCGAAGCCGAGGCCCTCCGCAAACTCCGGGAGAATCCGGTCGCCCTGGCCCGCCTGCGCGACTATCTCCCGACGTAACCCGACCGCGGCCACCGCCCGGTCCTAGCCCAAAGGAAGCACGCTATGCCGCTCGCGCCATCCCGCACCCCACCCGCCCCCGCGCCGCCCAGGGATCCCCCGGCTCCGGTCCTGTGCACGATCTGCGGGCAGCGCCCCCGGACCATTCTCGAATCCACCATCCTGAGGCGCCGCGATCTGTGCCAGCCCTGCCACCGCACGGCCATGCTGACCTTTCTGCGGCCGCCTCCAACCCCCCCCGCCCTATGCAGCGGACTGGACTGTCCCCAGCATCCGGGGCGTCGGGCGATTCTGGCGTGCCCGCAGCAGGCCCTCCCGTTCAGCACCCTCGGCTACACAGCGGACGAGGCCGCCGCCGCTGGCACGTTGGTCTACTGCACTGCCCCGCGCTGTACCTGGTGGGCCTGGGAGGGTTGGCCGATCGATCCCACCCTCCTTCCCCCGCGCCCCCCGCGCTAGGAGACAACAGATGTATCGTCAGGGATTACCCACACTGGATCTCTACATCGAGCGCGGCACGGATCGCACGCCCCGGCCCGGGCTCTATTATGTGTTTCTCCAAGGTGCGGTGATCGGACACAGCCGCACGCTCCAGGGAGCCCAACAGCTTTATCAGCAGCAGAAAGAGACGCTCGGCTACCAACCCCCCACCTGCGCCGCTCCCGATGTTCGCCAGGCGCTCATTCAGGAAACGCAGGACGATTACCTGGATCGGGCAGACGCGCACTGGGCGCGGAGCGCCCAGCATCGGGCTCCGGCCCGCCCGCGCCGGCGACGCTGACGATCTCCGCTGGTGCCGCAGAGTACTCCTGTGACACAGGGGCCGTGCGTCTGAATGTGGAGTAGATCCTCCGGATCAACGCAGCCGCGCACCGTCAGCAGCGGAGCGGCAGGCAGTCGACGGACCTGACCCGAAGCGCAGCGGAGCGGACCGGTTCAGAGCAGATAGGGAAGCTGCCGAATTCGGCCGCCCTACCTATAGCGTCCCCGGTCCCGTGCTCATTCACCGGGCCAAGGCATGTAAGTGTATCAAGTCCATACCTCTGTGGTACCTGAGTCGCTGACACCCCCTATACGGTAGATCCTTCGGTTGAATGCTACCCATAAGGCTACGCATCTGGACTCAGATCATATATATTTCGATTTACAGGACTAATTGGCTATTGACTTATCCCCCCTTCTTCTATATACTACTCCGTAGTTCATTCATCTATCAGGTTGCTGCACCGTTTCCCCGTCCACACATAGGAGGTGAACGGTCTACCAGAGTAATACTGGACCGGCCCGGTGTTCTTTCCATCCACTCGTAGAACGCCCTGGATGGACTGTACGCCACGATACTCCTCTAAAGCTTGCCAATAAATTTTTCGTCGCTAAGGCCCTGAGCCAGCCCCACTGCGACCTGGGGACCGACTTCGCCGAGCGTCCCGCCCGCCACGCCCACCATACCCGCCACGCTCACCGCCATGCGGAGTCCCACGCCGCTCGCCTCGGTCACGCCCACCGCCACGCCCTCCGGCTCGACCACCCCATTCCCGTCGCCCACCGCGGGGAATAGCGCCACGCCCGGCGTGCCCACGCCCCCGCCGACCTACACCATCGGCCTCCCGACCCCCGCCCCGACGCTCACCGCCATCCCCGACACCAACTGGGTGGATCAGAGCCTGGCCGCGGAACGGGACGCGCTGCTGGCCCAAGTGCAGGCGCTGCCCGCCCTGACGGGCACCCTGGTCAGTGGTTTGACCGGCGGGCAGCTCACCAGCGCTGATGGCGTCTTGACGCTCGGCTTGCTCCCCGGCGTGGTCCCCTTTACGGATACCCTCACGGTCCATGTCGCCGCACGCACCTTTGCTCCGGGCGACCCTCGCGCCTCGCGCAACGGGCAGCCCCTGGCCTACACCTACGAACTCACGGCCACCCAAGGTCTCACCGGCGCGCCGCTCACCCACTTCCGCAACGAAGTCACCCTGGTCTGGACCCTGGATCCGGCCGTGCTCGCCGCTGCGGGCATCACTGGCTTTCCCTACCATGTCTACACCTATAACGAAATCGGCGGGTTCTGGGAGGAAGTGCTGAGTCGCTGGCAGCCCGACACCCGTCAACTCGTGGTCACCACCCCTCATTTCAGCCTCTACGCGATCGGTAGTGGCTTCGATGTCGTCAACAACTACGTGCCGAGTGTGAATAACTTCGAGACCACGCTCCAAAGTGGCACCGCTTCCATCAACTATCCCATCAACGTTCCGGCAGGGCCAGGCGGGTTTGCGCCCAAGGTGACCTTGAGCTACAACTCCGGCAATATTGACCGCGTGTCCGCCGATCAGCAGGGCAGTTCGTCCGTCGGTTGGGGCTGGTCGCTCTCGATGAGTTACATTGCGGCCACACAGCATCACTTCGGCCCTACTCCTACGGGTACGCCGACGTATCACCCGTGGACGGCCTCTATTGTCTCAGATGGAGCCAATGGCGACTTGATTAAAGGCCAGGAGACCGATCCGACCACCGGGCTGGCGGTCTGGCATACCGCTGAGGAGAGCTACGCCAGGATTGAGTATGACGCCACTGCTGACCGCTGGGACGCGTGGGGCAAAGACGGGACGCACTATGTCTTCAGTCAACGGGCGCAGGTCTGGGATCCATATGCGAATGCCTGGGCGACGAGTCGCTGGCTCTTGGATACGGCGACCGATGTGCATAACAACAAGATCACCTATACATACAAGTATGAAGGTGATAGTGTCGTGACCCCTGCGGCGCTGCCGACGACCCCGCCGGTGAACGCCCGAACGCGCTCGGTGTATCCTTACTTGATCACCTATGGGTATACCCATGAGAGCGGTGGGGACGTAGACAAGCTCCAGGTCCAGTTTAATATCGACTACCGCACCATTGGCCCCGCGTTTGACCGCAGCGACGCGGATCGGGACAACGGGCTGTATCAGAGCTACCGCGTCACCCGCATCGAAGTGAAGCGCCGTCAAGCGTCCAACATCTATTCCATCCTACGGTCCTACGAACTCAGCCAGGACTACAGCATCCAACTCCCCGGCCCGCCGCCCAACCCCACCACCACTCCTCCTGTCTATTCCCATCTAACACTGAACGGGATCACTCCGCATGGTCAAGGCGGAACCAGTCAATTACCCAGCACGACCTTCATCTATGATGATGCGAGCACTGGCCACCCACAAGGGGACTGGGGCCATTTGTGGTGGGCGAATAATGGTTATGGCGGGAGTGTGGGCTTCTACTATGATGCTGCTGGTGCGGACATCAGTTCCTGGTACCGCCGGGTCCGGGCCAAGGTGGTCAAGGATGGACTGGGGGAGACCCCACCCCACCGCGTCGTGTATCGCTACACCTACCGCGGGGCGCTCGACAATGACGACGCCATTTCGGATGAAGCCGCATTATCAAAACCCCTCCATACCCCGAATAGCCAGTTCCGAGGCTTTGGCTGGGCCGAGGTGCAGGATCCCGCCCTCCAGGTCACCGATCACTTCTACAGCCAGGATGACACCTATAAAGCCCAGGAGTGGCGGGTGCAGACCGGCAAAGCAGCGGTCTACACCACAACAATGGACCTGGCTCCCACACAAACGCCCAATTCC
>JBBSAN010000500.1:0-5530 GCA_038252265.1 Chloroflexia bacterium | reverse complement strand
CGCTGGGCCAGGATATTGATCCCGGGTAGCACCCCGGCGCCGCCCTGGGCATCGACCAGGGCGGCGTCATAGAGGATGGTTAACATATCTGCCGTGATCGCCTGGGTCCGCAGGATCATGGGCCGCGCATTTTGAAAGGCCGTCAGGCAGATCGCGGCCGTGATCTGGCCCGTCGGGGTGGACCCGCCGAGGGGATACTCTTCGATCTCCTGCTGCAGGGCGGTAAACCCGGCGGTGTCCAACAGACCGGGTAGGGCACCGATGACATCCGGCAGCCCGCCCAACGCGGCGATACTGTCCGCCAGCAGCTGGGCGAGCCGCTGAAACGCGGGGGAGAATTTGGTATTGGTGCGGAAGATGAGATCCTTGACCCAGAGGATACCACCCGGGCGCAGGGCCTGCCAGGCCAGCTGGAGAGTGTGGGCCGGCTGCCGGGTGTGGGCCAGTACCACGGAGGCATATATTAGATCGAACGGGCCGGGCGGGAGTTGCTCTTCGATATCCCCAATAATATACGTGGCTCGGGCACTGACCTGGGTCACGGCCTGGTGGGCCGCCGTGATGGCCGCCGGGTCGCGGTCGATTCCCACTAATTCCGCCTGCGGATACAGGTCGAGGAAGATCCGTCCTAGCTGACCGTTGCCGCACCCCAGGTCGAGGATCCGGTGGATCGGGGCCGGGATCAGGCGTTGGGCATGTGCCCGAATGTACGTACCAAACAGATCGTTCTGTAGGTCGAGCCGAGGGGTATCCACCACCCCGGCGAAGATATAGGGGGGCCGCGCGTCCCGTGCACTCATCCAATCCTCCTGGGGGCTGCACCGCAGCCGAGGGTCTTACGGGGCCGGTTCCTCGGACAAAGGAGCGGCCACCAGTTGCATCGTCGGATCCGGGCGCATCGTCAGCCCCTGCAATTGCGAACGGGCGGCCCCGGTCTGCTGGAGTTGGAAGCGCATCCCGCCGGGGCGGCTGACCGTCGCCAGCACCAGGGCCCCTTCCACCAGCGCAAACTGACTTCCCATGCAGGTGCGGGCCCCGGCGCTGAAGGTCAGCATGGCCCGCTCGGGATGCCAGCGCGCGGTCGGCTCGTGGCGAGAAGGATCGAAGCCGTCCGGGTTGGGGAAATAGGCGGCGTCTCGTTGCATGGCGAACGGTGATAGGAGCACGACCGCCCCCGCTGGCAGCGGGTAACCTTCCAGGGTGACCGGGACCTGCGCCTGCCGACTGATCAAATAGAGTGGGGGGTAGAGGCGTAACGCTTCCTTGAACACCTGGACCGGATAGGGGAGGTGGGCGAGATCGTCCAGGGTCGGCGGCCGCGCACCCAGCGTGGCTGCGACTTCCGCGCATAAGCGGTCATAGGCTGCGGGATGCTGGGCTAGGAGATACCAGGCCCAGGTCAACCCGCTTGCGGTGGTATCATGCCCGGCGATCAGGAACGTCATCAATTCGTCGCGGATCAGCGCGTGCGGTAGCTCCGCCTGTAAGAGGAGGGTTAAGAGATCATCCGGCACGGCGGTGGGGTCGGTCGCCTGGAGGTGCTGTCGTTCGGTGATCAACCGGCTGATCGTCGTATCCAGCCGCTGCCAGTATTCGCGAAAGCGCCGGTTACCGGAGGTGGGGGCACCGAGCGGCAAGCGGAAGGGATTGGTCAATTGCGCGGTGAGATACTGGAGGGCTCCGCCTAGCGTCGCGCCTAACGACGCCACATCCGGGTCGCCACTGCTCCCAAACAAGGCAGCGGTGACAATATCCCAGGTCACTTGAGACATGCATTGGGCGATGTCGAGGGGCTGCGCGTGCGGCCAGCGGGCCTGGTGGCGCAGGGTTTCGCGGACCATGATCGCCGCGTATTCGGCCACCCGTTCATGCCGGAAGACTGGGGCCAGGATCTGGCGGCGCGGGCGATGGTCCGGCTCCTCTGTCAGGATCAGCCCGCGGCCCAGCAATGGCTGGAGCGTCTTCCGGATGTAGGTCGGCTGGTGGAACGCCGCCGCCTGGGTGTGGAGGATCGCCTGGGCGGTGTCGGCACTCCGCACAAAGTAGAAGGTTTGGGGTCCCACGCGGAACCGGATCAGGGGCACGTCGTGCCCCGCGCATTCGCGCGTCAACCGGCACAGAAAGCCTAAGGGATCGGCCTGGAATGCAGCGAAGTGACCGAGCAGCGGGGCACCCGGGAGGGTCGGGATCGTCGGGGTTGCCAGGGTGGGTACGACCATGGAGTCTCTTTCTGTCCGCTATAGCGTGGCGAGCGGCAATTGCCACTCGTAAGGGGCGGGCCGCGCCAACCTTTTGTACCTAAACCTTACAAGACCGACATAGCGGCTGTCAAGCCTCCGGCCCGGACCGTCTGTGATCCCTCTCGTTGCTCTATTATAGCAGATTGTTGGAACAGTGCCCTGCGGTTCGGAACGGCTGGCATGGGGCTGCCACGGCTGGGCAAGGGTACTCGCACGCAGTGTCAGGAAGCGCCTGGTACAGGTCAGGTCGAACGCTTCTTGGTGCTGCTTATGCCGCGTACTAGGGCTGCTGAAGGTCGCACAACACGTTATAATCGAATCATAGTTGTCTTTCACCAAGAAACTCCAACCGCATCATTAGCGTCGCCCTCGTCAAGGGTGTGCCTGGCAATCCATCGTCAGGCACGCCAGAGTGGGGATCCGTGCGCTAGACGACCATCCACGATCCCCCAGCTCGGGGGCCCGACGGACCTGAGCGGTAGTCATTGCTCCCCGCTGGACTAGCTGCTTGGGGCCCACAGCATTGGTTGGCCACACCCAAGCGATCGGGCGTGACCGGTCTGCGGGCCCCGGCCAGCGATGCCTCGGGCCATCCAACTCTCCAGCGGGCCGCGCCCCGGCCCGTGTCTGCCGGGCGCGGCCGCTTAACGGGCCGGAGGTAGCTGGATCTCTCCCGCGAGCAGGCGATACAGGGCCTCGCCGATGGCAACGGTTTCGAGGCCCGGCAGCGGACTGTCCTCTGCCCCGATGGCCTGCAACGCCGCGCGCCAATCCAGCCCATCAGCCTGGAGGCTCATCGCTATTTTCCAGAGCAATAGTTGGAGGGCCTGGGCCTGCGCCGTCTGGTCATAGTAGGGCAGCAGACAGTGGACGATATCCGTCTGGCCGAGCCGATTGACCCGTCCCAGGGCCTGGCGGTAGACGATCGCCTGGTAGGCGGGATTCTGATAGAAGATGCACGTGGCAAATGTACCCACCAGGGAGTTCAATCCCGTCTGGACTGCCACCGGGTTGACCAGCAGGACCCGGCGGCCTCGGGCCCGCACCTCGCGCTCAATCCAGCTCTGCCGCGTCTTCGTCGGGACCCGGTCGCTCTCCAGCACGGCCACCGGCTCCCCCAGCGCTTCCTGCAAGAGCCGCTGGAGCCGACCCATCAGGTTACTTTCGCGGCCGGTGTTGCTGATGTAGATCAACACGCCCCGGCCCCGGGTCAGTTCCTGCAAGGTGACTTCGATCAGCCAGCGCTCCTTCGGCAACAGGGTCGTTTCGGGAAAGCAGGGCACCTGCACGACCAATTCACCGCCCGCCGCCGCCGGATAGCGGACTGCGAAGACGCGGGTACCATCCGCCGCTGTAGTATTGCCCGTGTCAGCGGTGGCGCGGTCCAAGTAGGTGGGCAGGTCGGCGAGCGCCCCCCAGAGCATGCCACTCCGCGCCGGGTCGAAGCGGTCGCGCTTGATCGCGGCGAGGGTGTGCTCCAGCAGCGTGGTATACCGCTGGAGCAGGAGCGTATCCTGCGGCTCGTTGGGGTCGGCGAGAATCGGACAGCGATCCTCGTAGGTGGGGGGCAGTTGCTGCTGGAGCGCGGCATGATCGAGCAGCACGGCCATGGGTAGGACATACCGGAACAACGCGCTCGGTAAGACACCGGGGGCTTCGTCAAGTTGGCGGATCCGCAAGGCTGTCGATTCGACGCGATCGCTCATCGTGCCGTAGAGCAGATCTCCCACGTCGGCATCCCCGTCTGCGGCGGTGATCAATCGTTTTAGATAGCCATAGCGGCGCACCCAATCGGCCTGGCCGGCATACTCGAACTCGGCCCGCACAGCGCCACTCAGGGCGCGCAACGGGGGGAAGAGGTCGCGGGCATACCCGCCACTGAGCGTCCCGGTGAGCAGCACGGTGGCCCACCCGCGCTCCATCAGGCGCCCGGCTGCGCGGGACTGGGCGCTCTCCCCGTTGCGCATTTCATGGGCTTCATCGATCAGCAAGAGGTCGCAAAATCGCGGGTACTTACGGGTGATATACCGGGCCAGATCGACGCGCCGGGGCTGCGGCCCCGGGCTCTCCGCGGCGGGGCCGCCCGCCGGGCGGCCGAGCGGACGCACCGCCGGAGCCCAGAGCGGCTCCCCACAGGCGATGGTGTGATGAAACCGTCCCAAGGCCGTCAGATCTGCCAGAGCCGCCAGGGCGTGTGCCGGGTCGCCCACTGCTTTCCCCTCCCAGGCCAGCCTTCCCTCCGCTGTGATGGTTACCTGGTGCCAGCGCCACAGGTTGGTCTCGGTCCCTGGCCCGCCCCCCACGTGTGCCGCCCCTGCGGATGGCGGTCCGCTGAGGAGGGCAATTTTCCGCCGCAGTGCGGTCCACGCGTCGTCCGGGTGCCCCCCTGACCACGCCCTATAGATCGGCGTTCGGCGGGGCAGTTGGGTCGCCAGATGGTCCACGTGCGCTGTTTGTGCGGGGCTGTGGGGGGTCATCGTCAGCAGCAGGTCTTGCACACGGTCACGGATTGGCTGGCCCCAGCCATAGGGTTCCGGGTCCCGCAGGCTGGCGGTGAAGAGGGCGGTGCTCAGACTGCCGATGAGCGCGTCCCGCTCCGGGTGCTCCACCGCCAGGCTCCATCGCATCAGCACGTGCATGCCCAGGCGCAAGGATTCGGTGTCTGGGTGGTCTTGCTGGATCTGGGCCAGCAGGTGGGCGGCCCAGGCCCGCAATCCGGCCCCGGCGGGCGTATCCTGGAGCGGGATGCCCGCGGGCAGGGCCCGCTGTTGCCACGCGGCCGTCTGCGTGGCGGTGCCGTCTGCGCCCGCCGCCTGACTTGTGATGCGCGCCCGGCGCATCAACTGTTGCAAGATCGGCGCCTGGATCAGGGATTCCACCCGGGCCTCGTCGGGATAGGTAGTGCACAGCAGATGGGCCAGAGTCTGGGCGAGGCGGGCAGGTTCATTCAGGGGAACCCAGCGCGTGTGCGTACAACGCAAGCGCCCTTTTACCACCCGCTCAGGCGATTCCAGGACGGGCGCGCCACAGCGCGGACAGCAGGGCCGCTGTGCCGCGATGCCCGCGCGAACGGCATAGCTGAGTTTGGCCGTTTCGCGCGAGAGGATGGCCACGGCCAGCCCCGCCCCCGGGACGATCCCGGCGGTGGGCGTCAAGCGGGCAAAGGCGTCCGCCTCCCGCACGGTATTCAGGATATGGATCGTCGCGCCGGGCAGGGCAGCGGCGACCTCCTCGCTCCAGGTCTGGAGCAAATGTGGGGGACACATGACGAGCACCCGCCGCACGGGGCG
>JBBSAN010000499.1:0-5536 GCA_038252265.1 Chloroflexia bacterium | reverse complement strand
GTGGGTCGCTTCCGCCCCTACTATCAGCGCTGCTTTGCCGTTGTGCGGGCGCAGGCCGATCACCAACTCCTCGGCGGACAGGGCGAGATAGGTCAGGTCGAAGCGCCGCCCACGCACGGCGAGGTTGCGGACTGTGTAGCGGGTGGTGGGGATGCGCTGCGCGAGCGGGAGCAGCGGTTGAAGGGTGAAACTATACAGGGATATGTCGTCACCTTCGACAAAGCCGATCAGGTAGCGCAGCAGGTAGACGACCGAGTGCGCGCCCCAGCCGTAGGCTTCGGCAGGCGGCCAGAGCAGCGCGCCGTCCGGGGCCGGTTCGGGCCAGAACTCCGGGGCGACTCCGGGCAGCGGTGCCCCATCGGTCGCGTCGTGCCGGTCCAGTTGGCGGTAGACCCGGTCCACCACCGCCTCGGCGATGCCCGCCGCCACCTCCGGCGCGCCCGCCGCCAGCGCCGCCTCTGCGACGTGATAGCTCCACGACGGCCACCATGTCCAGGGCGGGGCCACGTATCCTGCCAGATGGGGCCGCAATGCCGCCGCCTGCTCCTCGGTGGCGATACCGGCCATCAGCGGCAGCAGTTGCAACGGGCTAACTTGCGTGGCCGGGCCACTGCCCCAGTAGTCGCCGCCCTCCTCCACCACGCGCCAGGTTCCGGTGGCCGGGTCGAGGTCACGGAAACGGGCGGTGGCCGGGTCCCACATCTGCCGGGTGCGGTCGCAGTAGGCCGTATAGAGCGCGGCCCACTCGTCCACTTCGGCGGCGGGCCGTTCCAGCGCCAGGGCGAACCGGCGCAGCACGTCGGCGCACAACGCCAGCGCCGCCTGCAACTCCACCGGGCGCACCAGATCGCGGATTACGGCGTCGCCACTGCGGGTCGGGTCCAGCCGGGGGGTGTTGTCCTCGCCGCTCTCCCAGGTACACTGGTAGACCACCCAGCCGTCCCCGTCGGTGCGCTCGGCCAACCACCAGCGGACGTAGGCGACGAGATAGGGATAGAGTGCGGCCAACCACTCCCGGTCGGAGTTCCGCAACCAGAGCAGCCACAGGTTGTGGAACGGCAGGCACCAGGCGGGCGATGTACCGCACGGCGCGCCGTCGGCGGCGATCATGTTCAGGCCGCCGTTGGGCCACACGCACGGCACCTGTGGCCCCGGCGCGTCGCGGAACAGGGTCAGCACGGCAGCTTGCGCGCCGGGCGGGTCGGCATAGGCCAGGTGGCTCATGTCGAGCGTGCCTTCGGCTAGCACGGCGCGGGGCCAGTCGGCCATCCACACCGGGTACGGCCCGTCGAAGATGCCCGCCGGGGGTGCCAGCAGCAGCCGGGTTGTCTCCAGATCGTAGACCAACCCCCGCCGCCAGTGGGCGGGCCAGCCGCCGCGATCCAGTTGCGGCGCGCCCTTCCAGAAGCGCCGGTCCTCCCGCTGGGACGCTTCCAGGCCCATCTTCAGATCGGTCACCGGGATGCGTTCGGCGCTGGTGAACGGCAGCGGCACCCGTTCCAGCAGCGCCCAGGCGTGAGCCGTCGTCTTGGCGAAGCGCAGCGGCGTGACCAGCGCCCCCCAGAAACACGACGGCACCCGGCGAAAGTTGAAATAGCGGCTCGCCTGCGAGGTTGGCCCCCGCCGCCAGCCAGGGGCCAACCTCGGCCAGAGCGCCACCGAAGCCCCAGGTGGTCGCCGGTTGCGACAGCCGCACCTGCACCCACGGCCCGCGCTCCAGGCTCACCGCCGCCGCACCACTGGCCGCATCGTAGCGGCCCGACGCATAGCACCAGCCGTGACGTTCCTTCGGCCAGTGGGTGACGGCCAGCGCCACCAGCCGCACCGGGACGGGGCGGTGCTGCCGGGCGGGGCGGTAGGCTTCTACCCGGCAGCCCAACGCCTCCCGCCCGGCCAGCCAGAACTCGACATAGATGCTCACGTCGTCGTGGTTGAACTGCACCCGGTGGATCTGCGATGAATGATAGGGCGCGACCAATCCCGCCGCGTCCAGGTTTTCCAGCAGCAACGTGTCGCCGATTTGCACGCCGATCCGCAGCCCGCCCCACGGCCCCTCCGCCGGGCGGAACTCGAACCCGGCTCCCGGCAACGAGCGGATGACGCCGCCCGCTGCCAGCCCGGCGAACGGCCCGGCATCAAAGCGGTTTTGCAGGTAGCCGTGGGGCGTGTAGTTGTCTTCGGGGAAGGTCATAGCGTAAACCGTGATGGATCAAGCGAACCGCGAATTTGCGTATTCGTACTTAATGCGCCAACTTACGCGCGGAAGTAATACGGAAGACCGGAAATGCCCCCGCGATCTTTTCGAATTCCGCCAGGGGTGCATCCTTGCTCACGGGCACGTGGGGTCGTGCGCCCGGCGCGTGTTGCAGGTACGCCCGCAAGATCGGTGCACGCTGGGCAGGGGGGATCTCTTCGAGGTGGATCTCCTCACGACCGCCGCTGCGGAGAACCGCCCTGCCCCCGGCGGCCCGTACATTGAGGACCCATTGCACATTATCCCCAAGCATGGACACCAGATACCGCTGTCGATTAACGACGGTGATAGCCATGGGCAGCGAGACAAGCCGCCCCGACTTGCGGCCAGACACTTCCAGGGTCACAAAGTAGTTAGCGGCGACGCCCGTTGAGGCCACAGCAGCCCATAGTCTATTCAAAATCCGCCCAATCCAGTTAGGTCGCTGTCCACGGTATAACCATCGATTGAACCTGGGATTAACCATAGCAGAAGTACCTCCGCTCAGGAAACGCAGTCCGCAGCATCCGCGCTGGATGCCGCCCTTTGTATGAATCTGGCGTTCAAGTCCTCGCACATACCAGTCACGGGTAGACGTTGGCAGACTAACCACCAACCCCTGGTCACTGATCCCTGACCCCTGATCCCTGATCCCTCGTCACGCGCTCCCCATCCACTGGATGATCAGATCGGCCAGCACCTCCGGGCGCTGGAGGGGGATGTCGTGGATCGTGTCAGGCAAGATATGGATCTCGGTGGCGGGATGGTCACGGAAGACGGCCAATCCGGCACGCTTGGCCGCCTGGAACGGGTCGTTATCGGCCACGCCGGGCGGCTGGGCCAGGATCACCAGGATCGGGCAGGCGACCTGCGCCAGCAACGGGGCCACCCGGGCGTCCCACATCCCCCGCAGGATCTGCAGGTGCCGCTCGCGGGTCAGCCGGGGGCGGATCGTGCCGTCGGGCTGCTCCGCCATCAGCGAATGGAAGAAGGCGCGGCGGAACGGCTCGTCCAGATGCGCTAATGGCCCCGCCCCCATGTAGCCCACCAGATCGGCCATATGCAGATGGGAGAGGTCGGGTGGGGCCAGCATCGTCGCCGTCTCTTCCCAGGTGGCATCGGACCGCGCCTGCATATCTACCACCCCACCGTCCACCAGCACCACCCCGGCGCAGGCCGGATCATGCGCCGCATAGGCCAGGGCCACGCCCGTCCCCCAGGAGTGGCCGACGACTACAGGCCGATCCAGACCCAGAGTCTGTACAGCCCCGTCCACATCGGCTACAATTGTAGCATAATCATAACCGCTGTCCGGCTTGGCGCTGCCATCGTGGCCGCGCTGATCGAGCGCCACCACCCGCCCAACGGCGCGCAGGCGGGGCGCGACCAGATCCCAGATGCGCGACGAGGAGGCCAACCCGTGCAGCAGCAGGATCGCCTGCCCGCTGCCGCCCCAATCACGGTAATGGAGGTCCAGGCCGGTGGTGGGGGTCGTCAAGGTGCCGTCGAGGACACCGGGTTCTGAGCTAGCTGAAGAATGATTCAAGGGAACAGATCCTTCCGAAACGATGATGAAAGCAGCCCATTATAGCATACCTGCGCGGAGCGGCCCGGTTGGATTCCGCATCCGTAGCAATCTCAGCCATAGGAGTCTGTGTATATTAGAGTGGTTGTGACCCGCCAGCCTCGCCGCCGCACTCGCGTGCAGTGCCCCGGTGCTCCTCACCCGTCACGCCCGAGTCCGATCTGTCGCCTATAAATTAAGAGGTCACACAATGTCCACGCCTGGTCTGATCGCCCTGTTCGGTTCGGGGGAAACCTCGTCACAGGGGCGCAAAATCCATGACTACCTGATGGCCCGGCTAACGGTCCCGGTGCGGGTGGCGATCCTGGAAACGCCCGCCGGGTTCCAGCCCAACGCCGAGGGAGTCAACGTCAAAATCCAGCAATTTCTAGAGAAAAGCCTGCAAAACTTCCGCCCCGAGATCAGACTGATCGCCGCCCGGCGCAAGGGCAGTGCCTTTGACCCAGACGACCCCGCCATTGTCGGCGGGGTCCAGGAGGCCGCCTATATCTTCGCCGGGCCGGGCAGCCCGACCTACACCGTGCGCCAGTTGCAGGACACGCTGCTCTGGCGGCTGATCGGGGAGCGGCATCAGGCCGGGGCCACGCTGGCCTTCTCCAGCGCCGCCGCGATCGCGATGGGCACCTACACCCTGCCAGTCTACGAAATCTACAAAGCCGGGGCCGACCTGAGCTGGGAAACCGGGTTGGGCCTCTTGCCGGGGCGGGACCTGGCGATCCTGCCTCACTGGAACAACGCCGAGGGCGGCGCGGGCCTCGACACCACCCACTGCTTTATGGGCGTGGAGCGCTTCGCCCGGTTGCGGGCACTGCTCCCACCCAGCACGACCATCCTGGGCATTGACGAACACACCGCCTGCATTGTCGATCTGGCGGCGGGCGAGTGCCTGGTGCTGGGCGCGGGGGGCGTGACCATCCTCCAGGGGGAAACGGAGCAGATCTTCCCCAGCCAGAGCACCTTCGCCGTGAGCCTGCTGGACCCGGCACGGGAGGCTGTTACCGTCTAACGCGGCGGGCCGGGTCCTGCCCGGCTTGGCTTAGGAACGAACCGTGTTCGCCCGCCCCGCCAGCGCCACGAACTGGTAGGTCTCCACCGCACCCTGCACCAGGCGCGGGCCGCCAAAGCTGGTGTGGTGCGTGGTCAGGATCGCCTGGGTTTGGAACGCGCCGTCGTCCCCTGCGCCCGTCACAGCGACCACAGGGCCGCCCAGGTGGATCGCCGGCAGGAGCACGGTCAGCGTGATTGTGTGCCGATCCGGCACCGCAGCCAGGGTGACGGTGATCAGCGTGCCGATCTCCGTCTCGGTCGCCCGGATCTCCTCGCCCCGCGCCGTGCCGCTATACTCCCCGATGTCGTAGTTGAACCGCAGGTGGCCGTCGATGCCGGTGGTCGTGTAACTGATCTGCGCGCCCTCGCCGGTGAGGGTGTAGTGGTTCGGCGTGTTCGGGGTCGTGGTCATACGGTGTCTCCTCTCGCTAGTCGGTCGGCAGGCGACCGCGTGTGCTATAATAGCCAAAATTACACCCGGCAGCGGGGTCTGCCAGGATTTATCATGAGCAGAAGGAACCACCCATGCCAACAGTTGAGCGCCCCGACGGCGCACAAATCTATTACGAAGTGCGCGGAGAGGGCTTCCCGTTGCTCCTGTTCGCCCCCGGTGCGATCAACAGCCAGGTCGGCTTCTGGGAACGCAGCGCGATCAACCCGTTCGACTATGC
>JBBSAN010000498.1:0-5561 GCA_038252265.1 Chloroflexia bacterium | reverse complement strand
CGCCTGCCGATCCGGGCGACACGCAGATCGTCCCGCCCGGATCGGTGTATAATACGCAGCAACCGGACCCGCCTGCGGACCCGCACGGCACCGGCGTGGAGACCATCCGCTTTTAGCCGGAGCCGCCTGATGGAAGCCCAAATCGAATCCGCCCAACCCCAGCAAGTCTTTTACCTGGCGCAGCAATGGCAGAATATGTCCCGCGTGTTCCCCATCGCCGGGCTGATCTTTGCCGGGCTGATCCTCTGGTCGTTCCTCTCGGCCTCCCCCGACGCGCTGACGATGGTGGCGGCGGTCATCATCGCCCTCAGCTTTCTGGGGCTGACCATCGCCATCGCCGTCGGTATCCGCCAGGTGCGGCTGGTGCTGACCCCCGCCGGGATCGTCTACCACAACCTGGGCTACCGCATCGTTGCCCCCTGGGCGAACGTGACCGGCGTCGGCGTCATCACCAGCGGCAGCTCCTCCTACAAGGGCCTCCTGCTGCGCCAGTCCGGCGCGGAGGCCGATGCCTGGCTGAACATGGGCATCAAAGCCTCCCCGGTGCTCGCCCTGATCGGCGCGTTCACCGGGCGCTTCGTCACCCGCGTGGGTAGCCTGGACGACCTGGGCAACGGTATCCCCGTTGGCCTCTTCGATCCCAACTGGCAAGACAATGCCCTCGGCGCGACAATCCGCCGCTATGCCCCCCACGCCTTCGCCCCTGCCGCTCCAGCCCCTCCTCCTGCCTGACCCGCGTGCTATTCCCCCCGCCTCCTCGTTATAAACATCACTATCCACCAACCACCAACCACTAACCACTCGTCTTGAGCCACGAGCCACGCGGAGGTGCAATGAACGTCAGTCCCGAAGTAGAAGACCACACGATCCGGCTAGACGGCTGCCGGGTCCATTATACCGAACGGCCCGGCGGGGGGGACGCCCTGGCCCTGGTCGGCCTCAACGGCCTGCTGGGCGGCGGCGACAGCTTCTGGTCGGTGATCGAGGGCGTGCCCGCCGCCGTGCGGGTGGTGCTGCCCGACTTGCCCGGCTGCGGCGACTCCGAGCCGTTGCCCGAAGAGCACACCATCGACGCCTATGTCGCCTGGCTGGAACGCTTCCGCCAGGCGGTGGGCCTGGAGCGCATGGTCCTGACCAGCGTGGCGACCGGCGCGCCGATCAGCATCCGCTACGCCCTGGCCTACCCCGACCGCGTGGCCGGACTGATCTTCCACCTGCCGATGCTGGGCCGCATCGCCGTCCCCTGGCAGGCCCGCCCGCTGATCGCCTATGCCTTGCGCATCCCCCCGTTGCGGGCGCTGACCAACACCCTGCGCCAGACCCACGGCGTGCTGGAACGGATCATCGAAACCGAGCCGCCCAACGCCGTGCCCGCACTGGCCGCCCGCGACATCGCCCACAAGCGCCAGGGTGACCTGCCCGCTGCCGGGGACCTGCTCCACGATCTGATGCTGATGGACAGCCGCCGCGAACTGGCCCGCCTGCGGGTGCCCATGCTCTTCCTCGCCGCCGAGCACGACGCCTATTCGCCCCTCTCCTTGCTCCAGGGTCTCTGCCGCAATCGCCCCGAACGGCGGCTCTACATCGAATACGGCGCGCCCCACTCCTGGAACGCTGCCTTCATCGACCACATGAACGCCGAAATCGCCACCTTCTTCGCCCCCCTCGTCGCCGCCGCTGCGGCGGCGGAGGGGTCAGGGGCCCGGGGTCAGGGAGTAGATGAGTAGCGCAGCGGAACAGGTCTGGCTCCCTCGCCCGCAGGGAGAGGGCGGGGGGTGAGGGCGGATCGCCCCCACCGGACCCGTCAACGCCACAGTGCGGGGGTGGTTAGGTGTCGATCTGGCCCCCGCGCCCGCCCACGAGGGCGGGGGGTGAGGGCGGATCTCCCCCGTCCGATCTGTTGGCACGGCGATGCTTGCAGGCGGATCGGCGATGCCCTATAATATGCACATGTCTACCGAAGCCGTTTCCCAGGTTCTCTATCTGTTCGACAGCGCGT
This sequence comes from Chloroflexia bacterium, assembly GCA_038252265.1. Taxonomy (GTDB): domain Bacteria; phylum Chloroflexota; class Chloroflexia; order QHBQ01; family JAICKM01; genus JBBSAN01. Next base: position 3,562 of record JBBSAN010000498.1, on the reverse strand, counting down.
TCGAAGGGACCGAATGGCACTCCCTGCTCGGCAACCTCCGCTCCGTCACGCCGGACGATTGGCTGTGGGTCCCGCCGCTGGGTCGCCGCTCGATCCACGAGATCGTCCACCATGTCGGCGGGGGCAAGCGCATGTACCACAACCAGGCCTTTGGCGATGGGCACCTCACCTGGACCGACCCCCTGATCGACGATCCCGCCCCCTGCGCCACCATCGAGTCGGCCCTCGCCTGGCTGCGTGAGGGTCAGGCGCTCCTCCGCGCGAGCATCGCCGCCCTGGAGGATACGGAGCTACTGGGCCTGCGCCGGTCGCCCCAGGGCAAGCTGCGCGAGACCCGCTGGATCATCTCCACCATGATCCAGCACGATCTCTATCACGCGGGTGAGATCAACCACATCCGCTGCCTCCACCAGCAAGACGACGAATAGGTCGCCGCGCGTTCCCCGCCTCATACAAAAAGGGCACCCGCGTTGGTGCCCTCGCCTGTTTCTATCGTGCTACTGACCCCCGGCCCCTGACCCCCAACTCCTGATCACGGCGCGGTATACGTGTCGTAATACAGTTCCCACCCGCCACTGTCATATAGCACGCGGATGATATGGCTGTCGGTCCACAGCATCGCGCCGTGGGCGAACGGCTGCCAGGCCGCCGCGCCGCCGTGTTCTTGCCCGGTGGCCCAGCCCAGCATCGCTCGCACCTCGGGATAGTCTACCCAGACCTTGCCGAAGCCGCGCACCGGCTGGTAATAGCCCGATGGGGGGGTTAGCACCACCGGCGGCGGCTCGCCGTCCACCCAGGTGTCGGCATAGCTGCGCCAGGTGCTCGTGCTGGTCGAGAAGACATAGACCCGCTTACCGTCTCCATCCCAGAACATATAGCCGTGCTCGAAATTTTGCTCGGCGGCGTAGGTGAACGCCGACTCGGTCCCGCTTGGGCAGCCCAATGTCTGCCGCAGCGCGGCATGGCTGGTGTCATTGTACACCTGCCCAAACCCATGCAGCGGGGTGATCGGGCAGCCCGCCACGACGCTAGGGGTCGTGGCGGGGGTGCTGGTCGGCACGCGGGGCGTCCCTGACAGGGGCACCAGCGTGGGGGTGCGTACCGGGCCGCTGAGTGGCGGGGTTTCGGTGGGCGGCGGGCTGGGGATCGGGCTGCTGCCCACCGTCACGGTGATCTGCGGCGGCGGCAAGACCGCGGTGAGTGTCGCCACCGCAGTGGGCAAGGGGGTGCTGGTCGCCGGAGCCGGGGTACTGGTCGGCAGCGGCGTGCCGGTCGGCGGCACCGGGGTCGTGCTGGGCAGCACCGGGGTCGGCTCCGGCGGCGAGGTTGGCACCGGCGGGGCGGGCGTCGCGCTGGACGGCACCGGCGGCGTCGGCCCTTTAGTCGGCGGTTCGGGCTGGGTCGTTACCGTCGGCGGCACGGGCTGGGTCGGCTGCCGGGTCGGCGGTTCGACCACCGCCGTCTCGGTCACGATGATCGCGGGTGGCTCCTGCGTCGGCGGCGTCTGCGCGGTCTCCGTCGGCTGCGGCGGCACAAACGGCGTCTCGGTCGGCGGCACCTCCGCTGTTGGCGGCACCGGCGTCTCGGTCGGTGGCACCGGCGTCGGCGTGTCGGTCGGGATCGGGCTGGGGGTGTCGGTCGGATCAAGCTTTGTCCCGGTGGTGAACGTGAACTGTTTCGCCTCGCCGCCCTTGATCACGACCTGATTGTCCTTCGCCAGATAGACCGGCCCCACCACGCTCACGGTAATGGTCGTCATTGACGGCCACTGCGCGGGCACATTCGTACCGTTGGAGGTCGGTTCCAGTTCCAGGTCGGTCCCGGTGATGACCCAGTGTGCGTACACAGTGGCGGGGTCCACATTCGGGCTGACCCGCACCTGGGCGAATGCATACTCGGTCACCTCCGGATCGAAGTGTAACACCACCGGCGCATTGATCCCGACGTTACTTTGCTTGTCCACCGGGCGGGTCATCGCCACCGACCCGGCGGTGCCCGTGGGCTTCCAGATGAGGAACGCGATCACGATGGCCGCCAGCGCCGTCGCGCCCAGCGCGCCCCAGCGCAGGATCCCGGATAGATTCGTGCCCCACGCACTGCGCCCACGGTTGGCTTCAATCGCCGTCCACACATCCCGGTGCAGGGTAGGGGGGGGCACCGGGCGCGGCATCGCCCGCACGCTGCTCCCGATCGACCGGTATTCGGCCAGCACCTGGGCGCACTCGGCGCAACGCACCAGGTGTTCATCCACCTGGCGGCGCTCCGCCGCGGTGGCTTCCCCATCAACATAAGCCGACAACAAAGGTCGGACGTGTTGCAAACTCATACCGCTTGCATTCCCTTCAGACCCGCGGTTCCCGTATTCTCTCAGACGCCCTACGGGATGGCGTGTCCCCGCCCGGTCGGCACCCGACTCCACTGGTCGGATGGGTTCCGGGTACCATTACCCATGCTCAGGCGTGCGCCGCTCAGTTGGTAGGGCGCAGGCTGCTTCCTTCCCGCGCCACGATTTGCCGGAACTCCTCGCGGGCGCGGAACAACAAAGACTTGACCGCCGAGCGGGACGTGCCCATCACCTCGGCAATTTCATCGCACGATAAGCCTTGATACTCTTTTAGCACCAACGCCACCCGGTGCTTGGGCGATAATTTCTTGAGGATGCGCTGCACCTCTGCCGACGTTTCCTGCCGGACATAACTCCCGGCGGGATCGTCCGGCGCTGCCGGCTCGATCGCCGGGTTGGTGTCGAACACATCCCAGGGCAGCCACTGGACCAGCCGCCGACGGCGCAACACATCGAGGCACGTATTCGAGGCGATACGGTGGAGCCAGGCTGAGAGATTCATCTCGCCTTGCGCACGGGGGAGGGCCTGATAAGCCTTGACGAAGGTGTCCTGCGTAAGATCGCTGGCGTCCTCCGGGTTGCCCATCAGCCGGTAGATATAGCTATAGATGCGCCGTTCGTAGCGTTGATAGATCGCTTCAAACGCGGCGGCATCACCCGTGCGCGCACGGGTCAACCATTCGGTTTCATCCAGGGCCACGGCTAGCGCGAATCCTTCCACCGCAGACGGTCCTCCCATCTTGTCTAACGGACAAGGGGGAGGTTGGTTGCATCCGGCGTCATACGATCACAGTTACCATCATTCAGACCCGCAAACAGGGCACAGGGGGTGTCATAACCCCGCGATTATAGCCCGCGCCCGCCGCGCCTGTCAAGCGCTGCGGCCCTTTCGCGTGCCTGCGCCTGCCCGCCTTCCGTTGGGGTGACACAAACGGAGGGCGGCGGGACCTGGTCCCGCCGCCCTCTGCACACCCTAACTCGCTTCCGCTGCTAGCGCGACGGCGCGCTATTCCTCAGGGCCGGGCTGATCGCCCTATTTACCCTGCTGATGGTCACGGTGACGCTGGCGCAACCGGCATTGACGTTGTACTCCTCCTTCCCGTAGGGATCAGGGGGTCCATCGTCGCGGGTGCGCCTCAGAGTTTTGCATTTGCGATACTCGCGTGCCTGTTCCAAAAAGCGATATGGCGATACCCAGGCGTGGACGCATTCTCCATG
>JBBSAN010000497.1:0-5569 GCA_038252265.1 Chloroflexia bacterium | reverse complement strand
GTGCGCGAGCGCTACGCCGAGCTCGATAGTCTGGTTTAGCGGCGCGCCCAGCCTGGCCTGTGGCTCGATCCGCGAGCGATCCCTGCGCGACATCTGGCTGAATTCCCCGATCTTGCAAGAGATCCGGGGCAATAGCGTGCAACACCGCGAGGGCTGTAGCGAGTGCCACCTGAAATACCTCTGCGGCGGCGGCACCAACTGCTCGTCCTATTTTGACAGCCTGGCGACACGCGGCAAGGGCAGCATCCAGGCCGCCGAACCCTACTGCGAAACCTACATGGACCTGACCCACGATATGCTCTGGGAGCAGGCCCGCCAGGGGATCGCCGGGGTCGGTACGGCTGGATACACCGCCCCCGCGATCTACAACGCGATGGAGGGCCAGGGGGCGGTCTGCGCCCGGCCCCACACCACGGCGCTCGATAGTGCCTTCGAGGTAGGCAGTTTCCACTGCGCCTGTGTCTTGCAAGGCGACGTGGCCGACGGATTGCAGGTGCGCTCGGCGGCACGGCTGGCGGCGATGGTGGCGGGCGACCTGCCCGGCGCGGTGGCCGATGGCGATGGGGCCGCGCAAGGCAGCGACCTGTTCAGTGTGGCGACCTTGCAGCACACCGGCGGGCGGCGCATCCGCAACTTCATCCCGGTCTTTCCCGCCGACCCCCCTGCCGACGAGCTTAGCCCGCTGGTCGCCGCCCCTGCGCCGGTCATCGTTCTGGCCCCGCCTGAAGCCGCGCCGGAGCGGGCCGATCTGGCCGACAGCGCAGTGTTTGACGGGATGGGGCAAGCCTGTGTGGATCTCTTGATCACGATGGCCCAGCGGGTGCGCGCCCTGGACCCCGGCGCGGTGCTGAAAGTCGTCACCGACGACCCCGCCGCGCGAGAAGACCTGGGCGCGTGGTGCCGTATGACCGGTAATGAACTGGTAGACACGGTGAAAGGGCAGGGGTACGCCAGCTATTATGTCCGACGAGTCCGCTAACGCTGCCAATGCGTTCACCGTGGATACCGTCATAGACGGGGGGCCGCTGGGCTGCGGCGAGTTGCTGGTGCTGTTGCACCGGCAGATGCGCGCGCTGCCACCCGGCGCGGTGCTGGAGGTCATCACCGCCGATCCGGGGGCGCGGGAGGACCTGCCCGCCTGGTGCCGCCTGGTCGGCCATACCCTGCTGGCCGCGCGGCCCCCCCACTTTTTTATCCGCAAGGGAGGCTCTCTCCCGCTATAATTCAGGAGGAACACAGCGATGGCAAAGCTGGTGGTCAGCATTACCTATGCAAAAGACAACACCGACAAAGCGACGGTCGGCTTCGTGGTGGCAAACGCCGGGGCGGTCAGCGGGGTCGAGACGGTCGTCTTCCTCAGCAGCGAAGGGGTGCGGCTGGCCCAGCAAGGCTATGCCGACGACATCCACGAGGACGGCTTCAAGCCCCTTAAGGATCTGATCGCTAGCTTTGTCGAGTCCGGCGGCACCATCTGGGTCTGCTCCCCCTGCTTCAAGCGCCGCGAACTCACCGAGGAGAAGCTCACCCCCAACTCGATCATCGTCGGCGGGGCGAAGCTGGTCGAGTTCCTCAGCCAGGGCGCAAGCTGCATAAGCTACTAACGTGCTTTCCGGCGGGCGGGGTGGCGATGCAGCGTGCAGGCACCCCGCTCACCCGCCTGAAGCCACGCGCCGAGGAGACCCTATGCCCCCGCTCCCCTGGAAAACCCTGAGCAGCCGCGAAGTCTACCGCAATCCGTGGATGCGGCTGCGCGAAGATCTGGCCGAGATGCCCAACGGGCGCACGACCGTCTATGGGGTGTGCGAATTTGGGGAATGTGTGGGCGTGCTGCCGTTCATCACCGAGGACGACGTGGTGATGGTGCGCCAGTATCGTTATGTGCAGCGGGAGAACAGCCGCTGGGAAATGCCGACCGGGGGCAAGCGCCCGGACGAAGCGCCCGAAGCGGCAGCCCAACGCGAACTCATGGAAGAAGTCGGCTACCAGGCCGGGTCGCTCACCTGGATCAACTCCTATCTGACCTCGAAATCGGTGTGTGATGAGACGGCCCACCTCTACATCGGGCGCGCCCTGACCCCGGTGCAGGCAATACCTGACGAAACCGAGTTCCTCGAAGTCGCCATTCTGCCGTTTGCCGAAGTGCTGCGCCAGGTGTTGACCAGCGAGATCCGCGACGGCATGACCGTCATCGCCGTGCTCCATGCCGCCTATCTGCGGGCGCAGCCCACCCCCGTTCTGGCGTCCGAGACCCCGCTCCGGGGAGAGCCTGCGGTCTAAACGAGGGGGTTATTGCCGCGCCGGGATCTATAAGCGCGAACTTACACCGTGATCCAGCCCCGGAGGGGCGACAGATGTTAGCCCACAGTGCCAACTGTGGGGGAGCCGCCCCCAGCCCTTAGCCCCGGAGGGGCGACAGAAAAGCACAAGGTACGGCGCTGTCGCCCCTCCGGGGGATCCGACCTCAAATGGACCAAAAACAACGCTAAGGGCGACCGCCTAAACAAGTTGACCAACAACTGAGTTGCAGCACATCTGTGAGCGCGACACATCTTCGTTACAACGTCAACTTGTTTAGGCGGTCGCCCTAAGCACGGGTAGGGGGAAGCGCTATTCAATCACCTGGAACTTTCCCCGGCTACCACATGCCAATGAAGATGCTTGGAGTCTTGATAAGCTCCTATATTCGTGATAACGCGGCACGCGCCTTTAGCTGCAACCACCTCAGCAGCTACTTCCTGTACTACCTCCATTAATTCCAAGAGCAGGTCCGCGTCTTTTGCCCCGATGGTTAGCAACGATGCAATATGGCGTTTGGGGATTACGACAATATGAACCGGCCAGGCTGGTCGGGTGTGGCTAAAGGCCAGCACATTAGTCGTTTCGCGGACGATGCGGACTGCGGTACGTCCGCTGAGTACTTCAGCACAATAGAAGTCATCTTGCGTAGCCAAGAATGCACCTCCAAGCTGGGTAGCAAGATCTGCTAACTCTATTTATCGGACGGTTTAGGTCGCGGATACGACGGATAACGCGCCAACCGCCGGGGTAGCGAGGGACACAACGGGATCGGATAACACGCGGGGCCGGGGAGTGGCTTCATTTTCATCGGCGTTGGTGTCGCCACGCGACAGCGAACCTTTTTGTCTGGATGAGGTCGAATCCCCCCTCCGGGGCTTGCGTTCACGCTTATGGGGGCGCGTGCTGTCCCGGCGCACCAATGCGCGTCCTCCCTACGGCGGGTCGGCCTGGCGGTAGCGCCCAAAGCGCATCCCCCGGTGGAACCGCAACCGTGCGCCCGGTCCCGCCGCGGCCAACAGGCGCAGCACTGCGCGGCGGGTGTCCGGCGGGAGCCGCATGACCGTGCTCCAGCGGTCCCCGATATACGCCTCTAATTCGGCCAATGTGTCCCAATACCAGGCGAACCGGAACGTTGTCGTGTGCTCCGGCACGAACCATCCGGCGTGTACCGCTGCCGCGATAGCCGTATCGGCGGCGTGATCATCGGGCCGCTCCTGCGAATCATCGAGCGTCCCCGCCCCCCACTGCTGCGTAGAAGTCACCACGTCGAGCGGCCAGTTCCCCGCGAAGGGGCGCAGATCGATCAGCAAGCCCCCCGGCATGAGGACCCGCCGGCACTCAGCGAGGGCATGGACCATGCCCGTGTGCGCCATTCATCAGAGGGACCAGCCCAGGAGGACCCGGTCGAACCGGGCGGCGGGGAACGGCAGCGTTTCCGCCCGCCCGCGCACCAGGCGCACCCGGTCCCGCAAGGCGGGGGGACAATCACGCCGCGCCCCCGCCAGCCGCAAGGCGTCGAAGTCGAGGCCCACCACTGCACCCGCAGTCGCTGCGTACCGCCAGATCAACCGACCCTCGCCACAGCCGATTTCTAGCACTCGTGCCCCGGCCAGATCGGCATAGGTCTGTACGAAGCGGGTCTCTACTTCCTCTGGATCACGTTCCACGGGCACCGCAATGCCTCCTGACGAGAAGATGTGCTGCCGGAGCCGCTAGCAGGCCGCAGGATCGGGAGTTCACGTCTGTTAAGTCTTCCGGCACCTGCTCCAGGTGCAGCCACGCGGCACCGTGCCCCCGAACCTGCCGCCGTTAGCCTCCTGTGGATCATACCACATTCTGGTCCCGGAGTTTAGTGTTTTGCCCAATGCTCCGAATGGGCGTACTCTGGCCGGTATTGTGATCCTACCCGCCCAGAGGCCACAAACAGGATCATAAACAGCAGCAGATCGAGGCTCGGTCCTTTGCGGGTGACGGCGATGGTCAGGCTGAGCAGCAACAAGGTGGCGAAATCGCGGACCAAGGCGGTGATCAAGAGCGTTTGCCCGTAGGGGGTGGCGATCAAGCCGCGCTCCTTGAGCACCGGCACGACCACGCCTACCGACGTGGTGCTGAGGATCAGGCCCATCAGCACCGCATTCTCGGTTAGCCCCAGCGCGGCCCGCGCCGCCCCGATCCCCAGCGCCAGCACCACTGTCGAGCCGAAGATGAGGAGCGCCAGCGGCACCGGGCGTTGCCAGCGAGGGCGCGGCGCGGGGCCGTCCCCTCCCCACCGGTCACCAGCGCGTTGAAATTGACCTCTAACCCCGAGAGGAACATCAGAAAGGCGAAGCCGAACCCGGCGAGAAAGTCGAGGGTCGGCGTGGATTGGACCAGATTGAGGCCGCTCTTGCCGATCAAGCTGCCCGCCGCGATCTCCCCGACCACAATCGGCAGACGCACAATGCGGACCCGACTGACCACAAACGGTACCAGGGCGGCGAGGACGGTGATAAACAACAAAGAGACGAAGGGCGCATGAAGATCCATGAAAGGTCCTCCGTGACAAGGGGGCTAGCGAGTCACCAAAGAATCCCGCCCGACACGCTCCATGTGCCGAAAAGACGAGATTCTTTTGTAGACCGTAAGAAAAGAAGTCGAGCCTGGTGAGCACGCCGGTGTGGGTTCCTGCATCTCCCACCAGAGGCGGGCCGGGTCCGGCTTTACGGCTGCGGTTGTAGCACCTGCTGCCCCAAGGGGCTGAGGGTAATACTCCAGGGAGTGCCGAGCCACTCGGGATGGTACTCGAAGCGCGCCCGCTCAAAGTACTGCACATTATAGGTCTGGTCCCCAATAGTGGCGGGCATCTCTTCGCTGATCGGGTAGCCGAAGATCGCCAGCCCGCCGTGGCTTTCCCAGAACTCGCGGAAGCCGCCGTTCAGGTTGTGCCCCGTTTCGGGGAAGTAGCGCGCGCCCTTGATCGGGGCGGCTGCCGGATCGGGCGGATGCACGGTCAAGCCCAGCAATGCCAGCATGATCGGCTCCTTGTCATGCTGCTCCATGCGAGCGCGCTCAAAGGTCTGCACCGTCATGGTGGTGCCATCCGTTGCGGCAGTCGGTTGCGCGTCGGTCAACGGGTAGCCGAAGATCGCCAGCCCGCCGTGACTCTGCCAGAAAGCCAGGAAGTCGCCCGCGACCAGGTGGCCGGTTTCCGGGAAGAAGTGATGCGTGGCATCGTTCGCCGGGGGTGCCACCGGGAGCGGGGTGGGCGTGGGTGCGGGTTCCGTTGCAGCAG
>JBBSAN010000496.1:0-5571 GCA_038252265.1 Chloroflexia bacterium | reverse complement strand
GATGAAAGCCCGGCGCCTCATCCACCAGATGGAGCAACTCGGCTTCACCGTGACGGTGACCCCCGCTGCGGCGGCCGCTGGGGGTTAGTATTTCAGAGCAGTCAAGCTCAGGATGACAGGATCCTAAGGCGGATAGCTTCAGAAATCCCCAACTATCGTTCATGCACAACTCGCTGCTCACTGCTCACTGCTCACTGCTCGCCGCTTGCAGGATCGCACGGGTCCGGGTCACGTCCTTGTGCATCTGGACGATCAGGGCTTCGGCCCCACGATACATCTCCTGGGGGCGCAGGAAATCCACGAACTGCACATCTAATTGTTCCCCATAGATATCACTGGCGAAGTCGAGCAGATAGACCTCGACCAGCCGTTCGCTGGGGCCGAACGTCGGACGGACCCCAATGCTGGTCACGCTCTGCAATCCCTGACCGGTGCGGGGCCGCGCTGTCAAGGTGGCATAAATCCCGTCTGCCGGGAGCGCCTGGTAGGGAGCCGTCTCCAGGTTCGCGGTAGGGAACCCCAATTGCCGCCCCCGCTTCTCGCCCGGCACCACCGTGCCGGACACCGTGGGATAGCGCCCCAGCAGCTCGGTGGCCCGCCGGATCTCCCCGGCCAGCAGGGCCTCTCGGATGGCTGTGCTGCTCACCACCGCGCCATCCAGTTCCACCGGGGGGAAGAGGTGCAAGGTGTAGCCCAACTCCTGCCCCAGGGCCGCCAGCACATCGGTGTTCCCTGTGCGGTGGTGGCCCAGCGCAAATCCCTCACCCACCCATAGCTCACGGAATGGCAGCGTCCCGTACACCCAGGTCAGGAACTGGCGCGCATCCCATTGGGCCAGTTCCCGCGTGAAAGGGATGACCACGGCTTCGTCCATGCCCAGGCGGGCAAACTGGGCCAGTTTTTCGGGCAGTTGGGTGAGCAAATGGAGCGGGGCATCGGGGCGGATTACGGCGCGGGTATGCGGCTCGAAGGTCATCACCGCTGCGGCCAGGCCCAGGTCGTGCGACCGGTCGCGCACCAGCCCCAGCAATTGCTGGTGCCCGCGATGCACCCCGTCAAAATTGCCAATCGTCAGCACAACCGGGGTCGGACGGCGCGTGCTCAGGTCGGTGATTACTTCCATCGGGCCGCAATACTCTCCAGCATCATCAAGATAAGGTGGCGCTACTCTGCCGCAGGAGCAGGCAGCACCTTGGTCGGATGCCACTGCGCCCCCTGCGGTTGCCAGGTCGCCAGGGCGAGGAACGCCCCCTCTGGTCCGTAGAGCCGCGCCAGCGGGGACGCATCAGCGGCGGGCGCGGGCCGCAGAAGCCCCTGCCCCTGCCGCGCCCGCCGGGCCTCGTCTGCGGTCAGCATGAACGCCGTGAGATGACCCAGCACCCGGTCGGCGGGCCGCAACCAGCGCGGCCAGGTGCCGTCGGCCACCCCCGCCTCCAATGCCTCCAGTGACAGCGCGTCGGCCAGGGCAAACAGGCCATGCTGCGTGCGGACCAGCGCCGCCAGGTGCGCGCCGCAGCCCAGGGTCACCCCCAGGTCATAGGCCAGCGTGCGGATATACGTCCCTTTGCTGCATTCTACCACCAAGCGGACCAGTGGTGGGGCATACTCCACCAGATCCAGCCGATAGATCGTGATCGGGCGCGGGCGGCGCTCCACCTCTTGCCCGCTGCGGGCCAGTTCGTACAGCCGCTTGCCGTCCTGCTTGACCGCCGAGTGCATCGGCGGCAATTGCAACTGTGGGCCGCGAAACGGGGTCAGCGCAGCCTCGACCGCCGCCATGTCGGGCAGTGGGCCGGAGGCCGTCTCCGTCACCGCGCCTTCGCGGTCATAGGTGGTCGTGCTGACCCCCAAGTGGACCGTGGCATCGTAGGTCTTGCCTGCGTCGCTCAGGTACTCCACAAAGCGGGTGGCGGTCCCCAACGCCAGCGGCAGCACCCCGGTCGCCAGCGGGTCCAGCGTGCCTGCGTGCCCGATCCGCCGTTCGCCGGTCAGCCGCCGTGTCCGGGCCACCACGTCAAACGAGGTCCAGGTAAGCGGCTTGTCAATAATCAAAAATCCGTCAGGCATACGAGTGGTCAGTGGTCAGTGGTCAGTGGTTGGTGGTCAGTGGTTGGTGGTTAGAGACGCAGTGCAATTACTGACCACTGACCACTGACCACCGATCACTCGTCAAGCTCCTGCGCAATAGCAGCCAGCAGTTCGCGTTCGGCGGCTTCGCCCAGCGAGGGGATGGTGCAGCCTGCCGCCTGGGGGTGGCCGCCGCCGCCAAAATGGCTGGCGATGGTCGCCACATTGACGCCGGGGCGTGAACGCAGGCTGACCCGCGTGCCGTCGCCCCGCTCCTTGAGCAGCGCCGCCACCTTGATCGCATCCACCCCGGCCAGCCAACTGACCAGCCCTTCCAACTCTTCTTCTTTGGCCCCGGTCTCCTGCAACATCTGCCGGCTCACGGTGACCCAGATCGCACGATTATCGTTGCGGACCCCGGCCAGCGCCCGGCTCCACAGGAGCACGGTCGAAAGCGGGCGGGTGTGAAACGCCTGCTCCACGATGGGATAGAGCCGCCCGCCTGCCTCCATCAGATCGGCCCCGATGCGCAGGCTGCGCGGGGTGGTCCCCGCCGTGCGAAAGCCCAGGGTGTCGGTGACCACGCCGAGCAACAGCCAGTGGGCGGCAGCCTCGTCCGGCGGCATCGCCAGCGCCTGGAGCAAGATCGCGATCTGTTCGGCAGCGGCAGCGGCGGTGGTGTCGATGATGTTCACATCGCCAAAGCGCAGGTTGGTGCTGTGGTGATCGATGTTCAGCACCGGCAGCCGCTCGAACAACGCCTTGTTCGCGCTGTAGACCGTCCCCAGCCGCGCCGGGTCGCTGCAATCGAGCGCGACGATCGCGTCGGGCGGCGGGCCGGGCGGGTTCGCGCCGATAAAGACCCGGTCCAGCGCGGCGTGCGCATCGGGCAAAAACATGCCGTAGATCGTGGGGATCGGGTCGGCAGAGACGACGATGCACTCGTGCCCGTGCAGGTTGAGCATATGGGCCAGCGCCAGGCTGCACCCCAGGCAATCGCCGTCGGGGCTGACATGCAGGGGCAGCCAGAGGCGGCGCTTCCCCTCCAGGAACGCGCGCGCCGGGGCATAGTCGGCAGCAGCCAATGGTGCCCCCCGCTCGGCGGAGGTGATCACGAGGCCGGGACGGGGGGCGGGCGGCGGGCTGGCGGGGGGGTCGGTTATCATCACCGGGGAACTCCTGGGCGGATACTGCCCGTTATAATGCTAAAGCCGGTACAGGTCCGCCCGATCAGGCGGGCGGGTCTTGGGCAAGCTCGGCGTCGGGCACGGGTGTGGCGCGCGGCGCGGCGCTGCTCCCCTCGGCCTCAAGCTGGTTCAGCAATTGGGCGATGCGGTCACTGTGCGCGATCGAGATGTCGGAGCGGAACTGGAGCGAGGGAATATAGCGCATCGTGAGGCGGCTGCCCAGTTCGTGACGCAGGAACCCCGCCGCACTTGCCAGGGCCTGCATCGAGGCTTCCTGCTCTTCCGGCGTGCCCAGGATGCTCACGAACACTTTGGCATGATGGAGGTCGGGGCTGACCTCGGCGCGGGTGACGGTGACAAAGCCCAGGCGCGGATCTTTCATCCCGCGCTGGATCAGCACCGAGACTTCCTTCTGGATGGCGTCTGCGACTTGTTGTTGGCGGCGAGTAGGCATAAGAGAGAAATCAGAAATCAGAAATTAGAAGTCAGAAGTCAGATTCAGGCTATAAAGACTGATTTCTGACTTCTGACTTCTGATTTCTTATCCCTAGCTCACACGTTCCTTGTGGAAGAACTCAAGCGTATCTCCCACCTGAAAATCGTTGAAATTAGCCATGGTCAGACCACATTCATAGCCGGCGGCGACTTCGCGCACGTCGTCTTTGAAGCGTTTGAGCGCGCCGGTCGCGCCTTCGTGGACCACTGTGCCATTACGCAAGACCCGCACCGTGTCCGTGCGCAGGATCTTGCCGTCGGTCACGATCAGCCCGGCGGCCTGTTCGTTGCGCGGCAGGCGGAAGACCTCGCGCACCGTGGCATAGCCGTCGGTGGTGTCAGCGAACGTCGGCTCCAGCATCCCGATCATGGCGGCCCGGATATCATCCAGCAAGTTGTAGATGATATTGTAGAAGCGAATATCGACATGGGCCGTGTCGGCGGCGCGCTTGGCTGCCGGGTCAGGCCGCACATTGAAGCCGATGATGATCGCCCCCGACGCGACGGCCAGCGACACATCGGACTCGCCGATGGCCCCGGTGCCTTCATGGAGGATCTTCACCTGCACATCCGCGGTGCTCAGGTTGTTGAGCGCCTGGCGGATCGCTTCAATCGAGCCGCGCACGTCAGCCTTGACGATCAGGCGCACTTCCTTGACCTTGCCCGCCTGGATCTGGGTGAACATCTCTTCCAGGCTCAGCGGCTTGCTGCCCTGGAGCAGCGTTTCCAGGCGGCGCTGGCGCGTGCGGCTCTCGGCCACATCGCGGATCGTCCGCTCGTCCGGTAGCACCTGGAGCGTATCACCCGCTTCCGGTACATCAACCAGCCCGGCGATCTCCACCGGGGTCGAGGGGTCGGCCTTACGCAGGTTGCGCCCCTTGTCATTGTTCATGGCACGGATGCGGCCCATCACCGACCCGACAATCACATAGTCGCGCAGGTTGAGCGTGCCGTTCTGCACCAGCACCGTGGCGATGGGACCGCGCAAGCGGTCGCGTTTCGCCTCGATGATGACTCCAATCGCCGGTTTGTTCGGGTTCGCTTTCAGGTCGAGCAGTTCGGACACCGTCAAGATGACTTCGAGCAGTTTATCAACGTTCAAGCCACTGCGCGCGGACACCTCGACATACTCGGTATCGCCGCCCCACTCCACCGGCACAAGGTTGTACTCGGCAAGCTGGGTCCGAATCCGCTCGGCGTTGGCCGTCTCTTTGTCGATCTTGTTGATCGCCACGATGATCGGCACGTTGGCCGCCTTGGCATGGTTCATGGCCTCGATGGTCTGGGGCATCACCCCATCATCGGCTGCCACCACCAGCACGGCGATGTCGGTCACCTGTGCCCCACGGGCCCGCATGGCGGTGAACGCTTCGTGGCCCGGCGTGTCCAGGAAGGTGATCTTCCGCCCCTGGATCTCCACCTGATACGCCCCGATGTGCTGGGTGATCCCTCCCGCCTCGCTTGCCATCACGTTGGTCGAACGGATCGCGTCAAGCAGCTTGGTCTTGCCGTGGTCGACGTGGCCCATGATGGTCACGACCGGCGGGCGCGTGACCGCACGCGGGTCTTCGCTGATCGGCACCTCGGCAGCCAGGGCCTCCTCTGCGGCGTCCAACACCGGCTTCATCGGGACAGGTTCAAAGCCGAGGTCGTGGGCGATGAGCGCTGCCGGGGCGCGCTGCACCACCGGCGCGCCCCGCATCGGCTGAGGGCCGCGCTGACCGGGGCGCCCGCCGCCAAACCCACCGGGACCGCGCCCTGGAAGGGTCTGGCCCGGTCGCCCGCCGGGACCACGGTTATTGCCGCCACCCGGCCCGCGCTG
>JBBSAN010000495.1:0-5578 GCA_038252265.1 Chloroflexia bacterium | reverse complement strand
GGTTTGCTTGACCCTACCGGCACTACCAACATCTTCCCTTGCGGGTCTGAGGTCCGGTCAGGAGCTAGGCTCCCGTCTACCATTTCCCCAGATGCGGATGTTGTTTTGCTTTCTGGTACTCCTGGCCTGGCGGTCCTTCACCATGTCCCGTCCATTACAGCCGGGCCTTGGGCTACTACGCCGCCTCCGTCCTCCCGTCCACCCGCTGGCGTTTTCGCGGCCTGATTGCTCAGGTACTGTGGCGGGGGAGTTCCCCAGTTCCAACACGAGAGACGTGATAGCGACCCGTAGCTGCCTGCTATACGCCGGGCGGATCAGAGACAACGCGGACCAGTTTCAGAGCCAGCCCGCCCCCCGCCTTCCCTTTTGGGTCCGGTGTGTCAACCACTTGCACCGGTCTATAGTCACGACGCTTCAAGCGCAGGTTTCTCGCGTCAGCATAGGTCGCAGGACTGGTCGGTCAACTGCCTCGTGGTTAGCGGTCGCCGAACTTTTGTCCGCAGGCTTCAGACCTCTGGGCTTGCCGAACCCAGACGCCTGCTGCGTGGTCCTTGTACCGTTGTCCCAGTACAGCTCCTGAAGAGCAATCTCTCGCGCCGTTAAAGGGCGCACCTGAAAGACTATAGCATAACGGCCTACTACGTCGGCCTGGGCGATCTGCACCGCGAGTGGAATGAGCTGGACGCGGCCGAGCGCTACCTGGCGCAGGCGATGGAACTATTGTCCGAGAGGCTGACGGTGGACGCCGACGATGTGGCGGATGGCTATCTGGCCCTGGCGCGCTTGCAGCAGGCCCGCAGGGAGCACGCCACCGCCCAGACGACGCTGGCGGCCTTCACCACCCTGGCCCAGCGGCGGGGCTTTGTGCCCCCACCTGGTCACGCGCGGGGCGGAGGTGCAAGCCCAGTTCGCACTTGCTGAGGGCCACCTGTCGAGCGCGGTGGCCTGGGCGGACGCGAGCGGGTTACACGCTGACGATGATCTCCCTTTCCCAAGGGAAGCGGAGTACCTGATCCTCGCCCGGGTCTGGCTGGCCCAGGCGGGGAGCGGAGCCGCCGGCGACAGGCTCCCCCCGGCCTTGCACCTGCTGGACCGGCTCCTGGCGGACGCCGCAGCGCAGGCTCGCCAGGACAGTGTGGTGGAACTCCTGATCGTGCAGGCCCTGGCGCTCGAGGCGCAGGCTAACGGTCCTGCGGCGCGGGCGACGCTGGCGCGAGCGCTGGCCCTGGCCGCGCCGGAGGGCTACGTCCGCCGCTTTGTGGATGAAGGCCCGGTGCTGTGGGGTCTGCTCCAGGCAGTGGACGCCGGGGCCGTCGCCCGCGCGCCCGGCTACGTCTCCCTGCTCCTGGTCGCCTGTGCCGCTGAACACGGCACCGGGAGGCATGCCGCGTTCGTGCCCCCGCTCCCCGCGCCGCCCCCCTCGCGCGCCGGGCTGCACGAACCCCTCAGCGAGCGGGAGCGCGAAGTACTGCGCCTGATCTCAGCTGGTCAGTCCAACGCCGAGATCGCGCGGGCGCTGGTCATCGCTATCAGCACGGTCAAGACCCACACCAACAGCATTTTCGGTAAGCTCGGGATCACCAGCCGCACTCAAGCCATCGCCCGCGCCCGCGAGCTGCACCTGCTTTAACACCAACGCCTCCCTACCGCATCGAATCCACCCACCAATCCACCTTTGGTTGGGTCCGCGCCTCTCATCTGTCGGCTATGCTGAACCTGTTGATGAGACAGACCCAGCGGAGCGGACAATGACCCTACACTACCAGATCACAGTCCAGGAATATCTCGAAGACAGCTGGTCGGCCTGGTTTGACAGCCTGACGATCAGCCACGCCCCTGATGGGGCCACGACCCTGGCCGGCGCGGTCCGCGACCAGACCGCCCTCCATGGCCTGATCGCCCGGGTGCGCGATCTGGGGCTGACCCTGGTCTCCATCGTCCCCTACACCCCGCCCTCGTCCACCGAGGGCGCGCCGTAAGCAGTCTCATCAGCGCTATTGACCTACGACACACAGACGAATTGGAGGCACCTACCATGGCAACGATGACGAACAAGATAGCTGTATCATCCCCCGCCCGGCGCATTGGCCGACGGGTATTGCGCGGGATCGCTCGTGGTTTGGGTGGGGTATTCGCCCTGATCGCGGGATTGGCACTGGCCGGGGCCGGCTATGAAGCAATCGCTGCTGGGGGCGATGCACAAGCCTATCCGCCGCCCGGCCGGATGATCGACGTGGGCGGCTACCAGTTGCAGATCCACTGTGTCGGCACGGGGAGTCCGACCGTGGTGCTCGACGCCGGGCTGGGCGGCTCGTCACTCGATTGGAGCCTGGTCCAGACGGAAATGGGCCAGACCACCCGGGTGTGTGCCTACGACCGGGCCGGCATGGGCTGGAGCGACCCTGGCCCGCAGCCCCGCACCCCCGGCCAGATTGCCGGCGAGCTGCACACGCTGCTCACCAATGCGGGTATCGCCGGCCCTTACGTGCTGGTGGGGCACTCCCTCGGCGGCAAGAACGTGCGCATGTTTGCGCTCGAGCACCCTGACGAGGTCACCGGGATGGTGTTGGTCGACGCCCGGAGCGAGTATGTGGACGCACACACCTCCGCAGCAGAGGCCGACGCCTTCCCGCAGGCGTTGCAGGCGCAGGGCGGGATGTATACGGTGGCCCGCCGGTTGGGGATCGCCCGCCTCTTTGGCGCAACCCTGCTGCAGACGCCGCCGTCGCTGCCCGCTGAGACGCGCACCGCGATGGCCCTGACCACCACGCAGCCGCAAGCCGTGGCGGCCACCACCAGCGAAGGGACAGCACGTGCCGCCGACGATGGCGCGCTCCAGGCCGCCCCGCTGCTGGGCAACCGCCCGCTGATCGTCCTGGCCTCGGAGGAGAACATGACGCAAACCCCGTTCTGGCCCGAAGCCCAGCGCCAACTGGCCGCGCTCAGCACGGCGGGCCGCCTGATCATTCCCGCAGGGAGCAGGCACTATATCCACTGGTTCCAGCCCACGGTGGTGATCGACGCGGTGCAGCAGGTGGTTGAGCAGGCGCGGGGCCACTAAGCCCCCGGCCAGGATGCGCGCCCACCGTTTCCGGCCCGTGCAAGGCAACGCAACGGATCACCAGCAGACATAATCACAAGGAGAAAAACGATGATTACCCCAGCAGAAATGAAGGCCAACCCAATCGCCGACCCTCGCGCCGGAGCGCCCACCCAGACCGCACCGCAGCGCCTGGCGCGCCGCGCCGGCGTGCTCTACCTGCTCGTCGGCATCTTCGGCGGCTTTGCCCAGGGCTTTGTGTACCCCAAGATCTACGTCGCCGGGGACGCGGCGATCACGGCGGGGAACGTCCTCGCCAACGCCGGACTGGTGCGGAGCGGCATCGTCGCCGACCTGGTCCAGGCGACCGTGTGGATCTTCGTCGCCCTGGCCCTCTACCGGCTCCTCCAGCCGGTGAACCAGAGCGGGGCGAGCGCCATGGTCGTCCTCGCCGCCATCGGGGCCGGCATCACGTGCCTCAACGCGGTTTTTACGTTTGAGGCCCTGCGGGTCGCCACCGGAGCCGTCAACCTGGCCGCCTTCGGCACCATAGGTGCGAATGCCCTGGTGCTGCTCTTGGTCGACGCCCATCATTATGGGCTCCTCACCGCGCAGATCTTCTTTGGCTTGTGGCTGGCGCCGCTGGGATACCTGGCCTACAAGTCCGGGTGGTTCCCCAAGGCGTTGGGCATCGTGCTGGTCGGGGCCTGCCTGTCCTACCTGGTGGACCTGCTCGCGGCGTTCCTGGTCCCCGACTTTGGCCGAGAGATTCATACTCTCACCAGCATTGTACCGGCCATCGCGGAGGTCTGGATGGTCGGATACTTGCTCGTGATCGGCGTGAAGACCGGCAAGCCCGACCAGCGCATCCTCGTCCCCCCGACGGTTCAGACGCACGCTTGAGATCGCCTGTTGCTGCGGCGTAGCATGGCACAAGTCGGGTGTACCGGCCAGTTCGCTACAGCATCGGGCCGTTGCTTTGTGGAAATACGCGCTCCCCTGTGAACGCGCCCCTCATATAATCGAGGAACCAATGAATAAAACGCCTGCCTCCGAGGTCTACCCGGACGTGTCGCTGCCGCAACCAGTCGACACCCGCGCCGTGCGCGGTGCCCCGCGCTATGCACCGAGTTGGTTTGATCGCCTCAAGGTGGGGGTCGACCAGTTACCCGGACCCCCCTGGCTGTTCTATCTGGGGGCGGCCATCGCCCTGTACGGGCTGCGCACCATCCTGCAGTGGGTCGCCGGTACGTACGCGGTGGGCACCTTCGAGCCCTCCTTGATTTTTACCTCCCTGTGGCCGTGGTACGGGCTAGGGGCCATGCACTATCTGGATCGGGCCGCGGGGCGGGCGCTCGATGGCCTGCGCCCCATCCTGTCCGGCACGGAGGAGACGCAGCGCGAGTTACGGTATCAACTCACCACGATGCCCGCCGGCGTGGCGCGGGCGGCCAGCCTGGGGGCGTTGCTGATCGGGGCGGCGGCCTGGCTGCTGACTTCACTCGACCCGATCCTGGGCCAAGAGTTGGCCCAACACATTGCCAGGGTGTACGGGCCGGGCACGTCGCCGCTGGTGCTCGGGCTGACGCTCCTGGCGGTCTGGATAGTAGTAGGCCTCTTCTTCTATCATACTATCCGGCACATGCGGCTGATCCGCACGATTACCACCCACCACACCAATGTGGCCGTGCTGCAAGTGACGCCCCTGTATCGGTTGTCGGGTGTGATGGCGGCCACGGCCGCCGCCTGGAGCGGGAGCCTGACTCTGGGCATCCTCACGATCCTGACCATCCCGCAACTCCTGTCGGATCCGGTGGCGCTGGTGCTGGCGCTCGGCGTCATTGGTCTCGCCTTCGTCACCTTTGTCTGGCCCCTGCTCGGCATCCACGGGGTGCTGGAAACCGAGAAGCTCCGCTTGCACCAGGATGCGCGGGAACGCCTGAACGAGGCCTTGTCCGAACTGAAACGCCGGCAGGACCGGGCCGACTATGCAAGCATGGGGGCGATGAACGAAGCGCTGGACGCCTTGCTCAAGCAGGAAGCGGTGGTGGATAAGATGGCGACGTGGCCCTGGCGCACCGGGACCATGGGCGCCCTGGCCACCGCCCTTTTCCTCCCGCTGGTGATTTGGTTCGTCACGCGCGTGTTGGCGCAGCTGATCCCCTAGGGGAGGGACGCAGCGGCGCGCCACGAGAGCGGAGGAGATCAGGCGCGGTGTGACAACGACCGACGCCAGGAAGGCCAACGTCCCGCGGGAGTCGACCGATTCACCAGGAGCGCCAAGGGCGGGTATGCACAGAACATTCGAGCGGGCGTACCTCAACATCTCCAACAATCACCAACAACAGCAGAAGCTGGAGAGAGCGCCGATCGACACCGTAGGACCCCTTCAGGACCTTTGAGCATTGCATCACCGCAGCGAGGAGCAGCCATGCCCGCCGCCAAACGACTAGCCGCTGATGACCCGCGCATACCCACCAGACGGCAACCGATCCGGGCCGCTATTCTGTGGGGCGTCATCTTTGGTGGCATCCAGGC
>JBBSAN010000494.1:0-5600 GCA_038252265.1 Chloroflexia bacterium | reverse complement strand
TAGATATTGTGGTTATGGCACGAGAAAGACCCAAAAATCGGCGTAGAAGCGGAGCTAAAGTGTCATTCGTCGTGCCGCCAACCACAATATCTAGTGTTCGACAATCGTCTCCATCAGCCATGTAGTGGCTGAGTAGTTACTTGCGTATTGCGTATTGCGTAATTCCGATCCCTGACCCCTGACCCCCGACCCCTGATCCCTGACCCCCATCTGGTATAATGGCGGCATGACTGAGCCAGCCCCAATCCCTGAAGCCCCAACCCCTCTCCAAAATCCAAAATCCAAAATCCAAAATCCCCCCGTGGTCATCGGCGGGGGGATGGCGGGGATTGTGGCGGCGTTGCATTTGGCGGAGCGGGGGTTGCGGCCCATTGTGCTGGAGGCC
This sequence comes from Chloroflexia bacterium, assembly GCA_038252265.1. Classification (GTDB taxonomy): domain Bacteria; phylum Chloroflexota; class Chloroflexia; order QHBQ01; family JAICKM01; genus JBBSAN01. Next base: position 5,215 of record JBBSAN010000494.1, on the reverse strand, counting down.
GATCCGCGCACGGCGGGCGGGCGGCTGTCGGGCGGCGAGGATGTGACGCTGACGGCGGGGGGGCGCACGTTCGTCTTCCCCGGCGAACATGGGATCCATGCCATCTGGGGGCAGTATCGCAACGTCAAGGCGCTGTTGCGGCGCACCGGGCTGTTCGAGGGGCTGCTCCCGGCGCACAAGCAGGAGTGGATCTACGCCCACAACGGGCGGGTGCAGTACGCCGAACTAGGGTCGGCGGTCATTAAGAGCCACATCCCCGCGCCGTTGCACTACCTGACCATGTTCCTGCGCCCGCGCTTCATCGCCATGCTCGGCCCCCGCGACTATCTGTTCTTGCCTGCGGTGGCGGCGACCATCTTTCTGGCGGTGGGCACCGACCCGATCCAGGAGGGGTTGTCGCTCCAGGGCAAGACGATGGCCGACCTGATGGGCGACTGGTCGCCTACGGTGCGGGCCTTTATCGGGGCGCTGGCGCGGAGCGGGCTGTCCGACTACCCGCAGAACGTGCCGCTGTCGGGCTTCATCGCCTTCTTGCGCTTCTACACGCTGATGCGCCGCGACAGCCAGGCGTTCGACTATTTCCCCACCGACCCGGTCAGCTACATGATCGCGCCCTGGGTGGCACGGATCGAGGCGGCGGGTGGGACGGTGCGGCTGGGGGCTACGGCCCACACACTGGAGCGCACGCCCGACGGCTGGCGGGTCCACTGGCACCCGACGGGCGCGCCCGACGCGCCAGGCGGCATGGTGGACGCAAGTCAGGTCGTGCTGGCGCTCGACTCGCCCGCCGCCGAGGCGCTGCTGACCGGCAGCCCCGACACCACCCAGGCCACCGGCCTGCTCAAGTGGCCGCTGGGGCTGCCCACCGGGACGATGCGGATGTGGTTCAGCAAGAAGCCCCGGCGCGGGGCCGAGGCCGGGCTGATCGGCGGCGACTTCATCATTGATAACTTCTTCTGGCTCGACCGCATCCAGCCGGAGTTCCAGGCGTGGGCGGCGGCGACGGGGGGCAGCGCCGTGGAGGTGCAGATCTACGGGCCGCCCTCGCTCCTGCTGGAAACGCCGATGCCGAAATTGCTGGAATGGGTGGTGGCCGACGTGGAGAAAGCCTACCCGGAGCTAGGCGGCAGCCTGATCCACGGCGTGGCCTGGGCCAACCCGTCGCGCCACACCTTGTTCAGCATCGCTCCGCCGTCGCAGCACCTCGGCACCGTCACCCCCTGGCCGGGCATCTTTGCCTGCGGCGACTGGGTCCGCCACCCCTCCCCGGTCCTCTTTCTCGAACGCGCCACGACGACGGCACTCGAAGCCGCCAACGCGGTGCTGGCGGCGTGCGGCCTGGAGCCGTGGCCCATCCTCCCCGCCGCCGAACCGGAACCCCTGGCCCGCCTGATCCAGGGCAGCATCCGCCTCGCCCGCCGCAATATTCGCTCGTTCCAGGGCCTTGGCTAATTGCGGAGTGATGCGTATTGCGTATTGCATATTGCGTATTGCGTATTGCGTATTGCGTATTGCGTATTGCGTATTGCGTATTGCGTATTTTTGATCCCTCGTCCCTCGTCCCTCGTCCCTCATACCTCGTCCCTCGTCCCTCGTCCCTCATACCTCGTCCCTCGTCCCTCATACCTCATACCTCATACCTCATACCTCATACCTACTATGGAGTACCCTAAATGATGGAGGGCTGGCCCGCCTTGCGGCGCTAGGCGGCGGGGGGCGGGATGCGCTACAATGCAGACATGTTGACGCCAGGCAGAAAGATAGGGTATACTGGTGGCTACACGGGGTGTAGCTCAGTCTGGTTAGAGCGCTTGGTTTGGGACCAAGAGGTCGACGGTTCGAGTCCGCCCACCCCGACCCCCGCAGCACTGCGGGAGTAGCTCAATTGGTAGAGCGCCTGCCTTCCAAGCAGGAGGTCGCGGGTTCGAGCCCCGTCTCCCGCTCCATCCCCAAACCACCGCGCAATGGCTGGACGTGTGCATGATCACACCACCAGCCATTGGTGTAACCCCTATCCCACACCCAACTTAACTGTATATCGCATCTCTGGGGGACGTAGCTCAATTGGCCGAGCAACCTCGCTTTTCTGCTATTTGCCTGCTTTGCGGGCCGTTTGAAGAGCGTTACCGACTGTCAATCGTATAGGATGCGGGTTCGAATCCCGCCGTCCTCCACCCAGATCCACAACTGAATAGCGTTTACGGGGGATGTAGCTCAATGGTAGAGCAGTTCGCTTTTCTGCTATTTGCCTGCGTTGCGGGCCGTTTGAAGAGCGTTATCCATTTGCCTTCCACAGGTTGCGGGTTCGAATCCCGCCATCCTCCACCGGTTGCCCCACCAGGGGTGACCTCCAACCCAATACCTGGGGCGTAGCTCAGTGGAAGAGCAGCTAAAACCGCTTGCCGGTCCCTTGCCTGCATCAGCGGGCCGTGCGGGGAGCGTTACCGCTTTTAACGGGCAGGTCGGAGGTTCGAATCCTCCCGCCTCAGACCAGGATAGCGGGGGCGTAGCTCAGCCCGGTCAGAGTAGTTGTCTTATAAACAACCGGTCGCAGGTTCAAATCCTGCCGTCCCTACCCGTGCCGCCTTCAGCAGCGAGCCAATCCTCGGCTGTCATCCTGAGCGTAGCGAAGGATCTTCGTGGCGGTCAGAAGTCTCAAGGAAGCAGCCGGGATCTCCGGCTAGGATCGGGAATCAGCAACAAGATCCTTCGCTGCGCTCAGGATGACAGCAAGGGTCGGCAGACACCGAACGACTTTATAGGAGCTTATCCGCCAAGGAAGCAAAGAGATGACACAGTCACCAGCGTATAAACCAATATCCGCGACGAGCGCGCGATCCGCACGCACCCTCCTGGTCTAATCCCCTCCCTGGGGCCGCCGACCGGGAACAGGTCGCGGCCTATCGCCCCTCCACGCAGTGATCGCATATAATGAAGCATAAGTAAATATAGGACCCTTTTCTCCGGGGCGTTGCTCCACGGCGGAGCACCCAGGGTTACCTCCTGGGGGAACCACGCTTGGCAAACCCTTGCCCGATCACCGGGCCGACTGACGAGCGTTACCATGTAAGTTCGATTCTTGCCGCCCCGACCACCGGATCACCGGTGCAATTTATCGTAATGGAGGTGCGCGACCATGACCTACTTGAAGAAGATTTTCAACAAGAAGCAGACGCCGCAGACGGCCCCGATCCCCGGCAGCACGCAGGTGGCGAACTCGGCGGGCGGCTACAGCTTCGCGGTGGACGACTGGGTGCGGCTCGACCGCTTCCTCATCCTGGGCAGCGAAGGCGGGTCCTACTACGCCACCGAGCACGCGCTGGGGCTGGAGAACGCGCAGGCCGTGGTGCGCTGCATCGAGGCCGACGGGCTGCGCGTGGTCGCCCGCATCGTCGCCATCTCGGACGCGGGGCGTGCGCCGAAGAACGACCCAGCGCTGTTCGCGCTCGCCCTCTGCACGGCGGTGGGCAACGACGCGACCCGCCACGCGGCAATGGTCGCATTGCCGCAGGTGGCCCGCATCGGCACGCACCTGTTCCACTTCGCGGCCTACGTGCAGGGCTTCCGCGGCTGGGGTCGCGGCCTGCGTAACGGCATCGCCCGCTGGTACAACACGATGCCGACCGAGCGCCTGGCCTACCAGACGATCAAGTATGGGCAGCGCGAAGGCTGGAGCCACCGTGACCTCCTGCGCCTGGCCCACCCGAAGAGCGACGAGGCGACCCGCAACGCCATCTACAAGTGGGTGGTGGACGGCTGGGAGTGGGTGGGCGACGAGCCGCACGCGGACCCGGTGCTGGTGCAGCTCTGGGCGTTCGAGCGGCTGACGCGGGCGACCGACAAGGCCGAAGTGGCGCGCCTGATCCGCACCTACAACCTGCCCCGCGAGGCGGTGCCGACCGAGTGGCTCAACGACGTAGACGTGTGGGCGGCGCTGCTGGAGCGAATGCCGTTGACGGCGCTGATCCGCAACTTGGGCAAGATGACCAACATCGGGCTGATCGCCCCGCTGAGCGACACCGTGCGCCTCGTCACCGACCGGCTGCGCGACGACACGGCGATCCAGAAGGCGCGGGTCCACCCGATCGCTGTGCTGGCGGCGATGCAGACCTACAGCAACGGCAAGGGCGTGCGCGGCAGCTTGAGCTGGACTCCGGTCCAGCCGGTGGTGGACGCGCTGAACATGGCGTTTTACAAGGCGTTCGGCAACGTGCCCGCAACCGGCAAGCGCTGGTACCTGGCCCTTGACGTGTCGGGGTCGATGGGCGGCGGCACGGTCGCCGGGGTGCCGGGGTTGACCCCCCGCGTGGCCTCGGCAGCGATGGCGCTGGTCACGGCGCAGGTCGAGCCGCAGGTCCTGATCGGGGCCTTCTCCGACAAGCTGGTGCCGGTGAAGATCTCGCCCCGCCAGCGCCTGGACGATGTGCTGAAGATCGTGGACGCCATCCCGATGGGCGTCACGGACTGCTCGCTGCCGATGCGCGACGCGCTGAAGAACAAGCGCAAGGTGGACGTGTTCGTGGTCTACACCGACAGCGAAACCTGGGCCGGGCCGATCCATCCGGTGCAGGCCCTCCAGGAATACCGCGACCGCACGGGCATCGCGGCCAAGCTGATCGTGGTCGGCATGGTCTCGAATGGCTTTACCATCGCCGATCCGAACGATGCAGGGATGATGGATGTGGTCGGTTTCGACACGGCGACTCCGGCCCTGATGAGCGACTTCGCTTCGGACGGGCAGACGGTGCAGCCGGTGGACGCTGCGGCGGGGGACGAGGCCTGAGCGCCTCTTGCCCTCGTCCCCAAAATGCAATATAATAAGGATGCCGGGCCGAAGGTCGAGGGTTATCGCTTAAAAACCCTCGGCCAGCCCCTTGCCCGGCAGCCCCCCCTTTCTTCTCGGTAACCCGGAACGCCCCGGCGGGCCGACGGTGATCGGTTATCTGGCTTTAACGGTTCGACCCCGTCGTGATGGGGCCGCAAGGCTCCGTCATAGAACCCGATTGCTACACCCTTGCCTGCCGGGTCTTTCCGCGCACGAGGACACCTTCGCGGGTGTCCTCGTTTTCTTTGCCCCGGTGAGTGCCCTGCCGGGATCGTCCTCGCAATGGGACTTACGCATTCTCATTGGTAGGGGCCGAGCCCGGTGGGTTGGGAGGTCCGGGGGGCCCTGGTAGAAGAGCAGGACAGAACCCCCCCCCCAACAAGGGGGGGG
>JBBSAN010000493.1:0-5613 GCA_038252265.1 Chloroflexia bacterium | reverse complement strand
GCACCGGGGGGTGCATCCGGTCGGCGTCGGGGTCGTTCTGGACGTGGTAGGTGACCAGTTCCTCGAACAGGTCGATGATCGCTTCCTGATCATCGCTGCTGGCCCGGCGGATGTGGACGCCAGGCAGCGACTGGAAGTCGAGCGATGGCTCCGACAGGGGGCGGTAGGCGAAATTAGAGGTATGGCGGAAGCCTAATTCCTGGAGGATCGGGTCTAGCCCGGCCACGGCAGGGACCAGCGCCAGCACCCACGACAGGTCGCGCTCCTCGGCCCGCGCGTCCACCGCCGCCCAGAGTACCGGGAAGACCTCGGCCCAGGGATAGGGCGCGGCCACCGCCGCCTGGAGCAGCATTTCGCTGTTCAAGTAGCGGTTGGGCAGCCACATGCGCTCCACGTTGTCGGGATCGAGGGTCTGGAGGTGGGCCGAGAAGTAGCCGACCAGGGTCGCGCCATCCTCGGCCAGCATCGCCTTGCCCTCGGCCATCTGGAGGTCGAAGCGGATGACACTTTCGGCGGCGCGCTGGGGCTGGCGGGGGTAAGAGAGGCGCGGGTCTTGTTCATGCCAGCGCCGCAACTGGTCGGCCAGCAGCCGCGACACGGCGGGAATGTCGGCGGGACGCATGGGACGGGTGGTGAGTGGCATAGGCGAGGGGGTCAGGGGCCAGGGGTCGGGGGTCGGGGGTCGTAGGTACCCAGCTTAATCGAGCATATCTCCGAACATATCCATTGCGGCTACGAACCATAGCATACCTGCTATGATACACAGACCGAACATGATCAGCCGAAGCGCCACCCCCCGACGCGAGAGGGTGCCTCGGCGACTCCTCATTTCTAGCAGTGCGGGGAAGAACGAGAGGCCCCACAGCCACCAGGCATTACATCCCACGTTCCAAAAAGCATCTTGCCATGCGACGTTGTCCCACAGCGTGCCCTTGAAGTGCGCGATTGCTGCCCACTCAAAGGGCATGGTCGGGACGATGCCCGGCGGGGTGGACGGCATATACCGCCCACTCCCATAATAGGGTATCAGCACGAACAGCATCACCGCCAGGGTGATACTGACCAGCCCGACCCAGCATAGCAGTCCCGCTACTTTCAGACCCCACCGCCCCGACGCGGCAGGATGGGCGGCACTTTCCACGCGCGCCTAGTCCTCGCCCAGATAGGCTTTGCGGACCTGGGAGCTTTTGAGCAGGTTGGCCCCGGTGTCTTCCAGCACGATATGGCCGGTCTCGATCACATAGCCCCGCGCGGCGACCTGGAGGGCCATCAGCGCGTTCTGCTCGACCAGCAGGATCGTGGTGCCCTGCTCGTTGATCTCGCGGACCACGCGGAAGATCGTTTCGACCAGCATCGGGGCCAGCCCCATCGACGGCTCGTCCAGCAAGAGCACTTTGGGGCGGCTCATCATCGCGCGGCCCATCGCCAGCATTTGCTGCTCGCCGCCCGACAGCGTGGCGGCACTCTGGGTCAGGCGTTCGCGCAGCCGGGGGAAGATGACCAGCACCCGCTCCAGATCCTGGCCGATAGCCGCCGTGTCGTTACGCACGAAGGCCCCTATCTCCAGGTTTTCCTGCACCGTCATGCGGCCAAAGACGCGGCGACCCTCCGGCGAGTGGCCGATCCCCAGGCGCACGATATCGTTGGCGGGCACCTGATCGATCCGCTTCGTCGCCAGGCGCACCTGCCCCCGGCGCGGACGGATCAGCCCGGAGATGGTGCGGAGCGTGGTCGTCTTGCCTGCCCCGTTCGAGCCGATCAGCGTGACGATCTCGCCCTGCTCCACATTCAGCGACACGCCCTTGAGCGCGCGAATATTGCCATAGAACGTTTCAATGTTGTCTACTTCCAGCAAAGGCATCCGGCGGCTCCTCCCCTATGTCTCCATGCCGACTGTGGCGGCGCGGCCCAGGTAGGCCTCGATGACGCGGGGGTCGGCCCGCACCTGATCGGGCGTACCCTCCGCAATCTTAATCCCATAATCCAGCACCGAAACCCGGTCAGAGATGCTCATCACCACCTTCATATCATGCTCGATGAGCAGGATGGTCAGGCCGCGCTCGTCGCGCAGGCGGCGGATGAAGTGCATCATCTCGGCGGTTTCTTGCGGGTTCATCCCGGCGGTCGGCTCGTCCAGCAAGAGGAGCTGCGGGTCGCTGGCAAGGGCGCGGGCGACCTCCAGGCGGCGCTGGTCGCCATACGGCAGGTTCTTGGCGAACTCATCCGCCGTCTGCGCCAGGTCGGTGAAGGCCAGCAACGCCCGCGCCTTTTCGTTGGCGCGGCGTTCCTCGCTGGCGACCGACGGGGGCCGGAAGATGGCCCCGATGACCCCGGCGCGCAGGCGACTATGCTGGCCGACCAGCACATTTTCCAGCGCGGTCATGTTGGAAAACAGGCGGATGTTCTGGAAGGTGCGGGCGATGCCCAACGTTGTGATTCGCGCCGGGTTGATCCCCGCGATGCTCTGCCCGTTGAACCACATCTGCCCACTGGTCGGCTTGTAGAGGCCGGTGATGGTGTTGAAGAAGGTGGTTTTGCCCGCGCCGTTGGGGCCGATCAGGCTGACGATGGACCCGCGCGGGATGGTGAAGTCAACCTTGTTCACCGCCACCAGGCCTCCGAAGCGCTTGGTGATCTCGGTGGCGCGCAGGAGCATCAGGCCGCCGGGACCGGTGTCGTTGGTCACCACGGCGCTGCTGGCCGAGTCGCCGGGCGTGGGCGGGCGCGTGGTTTGTGAATCGGTTGCCATGCCTACACTTCTCCCCCTCCGCGCGTGTCAGACTCTTGCTGGCCTGCCTCGTGCACGTCGTACAATTCTTGTTCACTCTCGCGCTTGGCGATCTCCGCCGTCTCGGGGCGCAGTTCAGCGCGGCGGCGGGCGTTCGGGATCAGTCCTTCTGGGCGCACGAGCATCATCCCCACCAGGGCGACCCCATAGAGCAGGTACTTGATGCCCGAGAAGTCGGTCTGGACCAGAAATTCGATCTGGTTTTTCGTGCCGAAGTCTTTGATTACGGTGGGGAGTTGTACGAGCACATACGACTGCAAGATGTAGAGGATCAGTGCGCCGCTGATCACCCCCCAGATGTTGCCCATGCCGCCGAGGATGATCATACAGAGGATGACGACCGACACGTTGAAGTCGAACTGGCCGGGGCCGATGAAGCCCAGCTTGGAGGCGTAGACGCAGCCCGCGAAGCCGGAGAAGGCTGCGCCCATCGAAAAGGCTAGCAGCTTGGTGCGGGTGGTATCAATGCCCATCGCGGCGGCGGCCAGCTCATCTTCGCGCAACGCCATCCAGGCGCGCCCCACCCGCGAATCACGCAGGCGGCTGATGATCAGCACCGCCGCGATGACCATGAGGAAGACCAGATAATAGTAGGGCCGCGTCTCGAAGCCGAAGTTGAAGCCGATGGTGGTGCCGGGAATCCCCAGGATCGGGTGGTCCACCCCCGAAATACCGTTCGTGCCGCCGGTGATCGGCTCGGCGTTGAGAAAGACGGTCGGCACGATTTCTCCGAAGCCCAACGTCACAATCGCCAGGTAGTCTCCCCGCAGGCGCAGGGTCGGTGCCCCCAGCAACGCGCCGAACGCCGCCGCCACGCCCGCCGCGATAAACAAGATCACCCAGAACGAGAGATGAAAGCCGTGCTGTGGTGAGGCCAGCAACGCATAGGTATAGGAGCCGATGGCGAAGAAGGCAGCGTAGCCCAGGTCCAGCAGGCCCGCGTAGCCGATCACGATGTTCAGCCCCAGCGCGAGCAAGACATAGACCCCGGCATCGGTCAGGGTAGCAATCGCCACGTCGGGCCGGATACCGATCCCGTTGGTGTCCAACAGGGGGTAGACCGCGACGGCGAGCAGCAGCAGGGTGACCCCGATCAACTGGGTGGGGCGGAAGGTGGATGCGCGCCCGCCAGAGGTGCTCGGGCCGGGTGCCGCGCCGCTGCCCCGGGCCGCGATGGGCCGGGGTTGGGCGGGAGAACTCATGGGTGCGCCTCCTTATGCTTTCTCTGGCACCTGCTGGCCCAGGAGGCCGGCGGGGCGGAAGACGAGGATCAGGATCAGGATCGCGAACACCACCGCGTTGGTCCATTGCGAACCGAGACCGATGCAGCGACCATACTGGTCGCTCATGGCTTCGACAATGCCGATCAGGAAGCCGCCCAGCATGGCCCCCGGAATGTTGCCGATGCCGCCCAGCACCGCCGAGGTGAACGCTTTCAGACCCGATTGGTAGCCCTGGACGAACCAGACCGCCCCGAAGTAGATGCCATAGATCAACCCCGCCGCCCCGGCCAGGACCGCGCCGATAAAGAAGGTCAGGGTGATCGTGGCGTTGACGTTGATCCCCATCAGGCGCGAGGTGTCGGCGTCCTGCGCGGTGGCGCGCATCGCTTTGCCCAACTTGGTGAAGCGGACAAAGGCGGTTAGCAAAGCCATCAACAGGATACAGATCGCGATCACAAACACATCCTTGAGGCCGATGCGGACGTGCCAGATGATCGCAAACTGATTCTTGAAGACATCGGGGAAGGAGATGGGCGATGGGCCACGCCAGATCTGGCCGATGTTCTGGAGAATGAAGGACATACCGATGGCGGAAATCAGGGGGGCCAGTTTGGGCGCGTTACGTAACGGTTTATAGGCGATCTGCTCGACGGTCACCCCGATCATGCCGGTGATCAGCATAGTCGCCAGGAAGGCGATCAGCAGCACCCCGACCAGGATGTAGAACTCACCTTTGACCACCCCGGTCACCCCCATCAGGTTGAGGACCGACAGGGCGATGAACGAGCCGAGCATGAAGATGTCGCCGTGCGCGAAGTTGATCAGCTCAACGATGCCATAGACCATCGTGTAGCCCAGGGCGACCAGGGCATAGATCGAGCCTTTGGCAACGCCATTGACCAGTTGTTGTAGGAGTTGCTGGATGCCCCCTTCCAGCGTACCGCCGCTGAGGCAGGGGAATAAATTTTGTAACAGGTCCATGCGTGCGCTCTGCTCCTCCGGGTACTGAGACGCCGGTTATCTACCGTCGTGACGAGCGTCGCTGCCGGTGCCACGGTGCGCTACCCCCTGGTAGCGCACCGTGCCTGCCCGGCAGGCCGGTGGCAGAGCCGGGCCAGCATTGCGCTGACCCGGCTCTCTGGAGTCTACTTATCGAACTTGGTCTGGTCCACGAAGGTCCAGGCGGCGTTCTTGACTTCGTAAATCGAGATCCAGCGGTTGGTGGTGTCGCCGTTCTCATCGAAGCTGGTCGTGCCGATCACACCCTTGTAGTCCTTGGTCGCCGCGATCGCCACCCGCACCGCTTCGCGGTCCGCGCTGGTCGCCCGCTTCAGGGCATCAATGATGATGTTGGCGGCTTCGTAAGCATTGGCGCTGTAGGAGCCGACATCCGCGTTGTACTTCGCCTTGTAGTCGGCCAGGAATTGCTTGGCTTCGGGCAAGGTCGCCGCGTTCACTGCTGCCACCGTGCCGTAGCTGCCGTTGGAGGAGTCGCCGCCGACCTTGGTGAACTCGGTCTCGACGATGCCGTCGCCGCCCATGAAGGGGATGTCCAGCCCGGCGTCGGCCATCTGCTTGCGCGCCAGCGCCAGCCCGTTGGAG
>JBBSAN010000492.1:0-5634 GCA_038252265.1 Chloroflexia bacterium | reverse complement strand
TGGCGGCCAGCTTCATGGCGCGGGGCCTGGTGGATTGCGTGATCGTCGGCTGCGACCGGGTGGCGGCCAACGGCGACACGGCGAACAAGATCGGCACCTACAGCCTGGCCGTGCTGGCCCATTACCACGGGATCCCTTTCTACGTCGCCGGTCCCACGTCGAGCATCGACCTGCGCCTCCCCGACGGCAGCGTGATCCCCATTGAGGAGCGCGACCCGCACGAAATGACTCACATTGGCGGCCAACCGATTACCCCGGCGGGGGTGCCGGTCGCCAACCCGTCCTTTGATGTGACCCCGGCCCACCTGATCACGGCGATCATTACCGAACAGGGTGTGGCGTCTACGCCCTTCGGCCTGTCCCTGGCGCAGATGGTCGCCGCCGCCCGGCCCGCCGCCCCCGCTCCTCATTCAGCGGGCGACGGGTATGTCGCCCGCACGCTTCCGGCTGGCGCGGAGCTATGTGCCCCGCCTTTTTCTCCACCAGGCAAGGGGGGTTCTCCCCCGACCCTAAGCAATGAGGTATCCAAATAGCGCATGAGCATTATTGTCACCGGCTCCATAGCCTTCGATAACATCATGGACTTCCCCGGCAAGTTCGCCGATCATATTCTGCCGGACAAGATCCACATTCTCAACGTCAGCTTCCTGGTGAAAGGGATGAAGAAGCAGCGCGGCGGGACGGCGGGCAACATCGCCTACACGCTGGGCCTGCTGGGCGACCGGCCTTTGCTGTTCAGCACAGCGGGGCAGGATTTCGCGGGCTACCGGCAAGAGATAGAGGCGAAGGGCGTGGATACCAGCATCGTGAAGATCCTGCCCCAGGATTTCACCGCCACCTGCTACATCACCACCGACGAGGTGAACAACCAGATCACCGGCTTCTACCCCGGCGCGATGGCGCAGGACATTGAACTGTCGCTGCGGGATCTGCCCCGCGAGGGGCTAGACCTGCTGATCATCTCCTCGACCGCACCGGTCGCGATGGTCCATTTTGCCCGCGAGGCCCGCGAGATGGGGTTGCCCTATGTTTACGCGCCGGGGCAACAGATCATCAGCCTGCCGGGGCCGGACCTGACCGCCGGGATCGAGGGCGCGCATGTGATCATCGCCAACGACTACGAATATGAGATGATCCGTAACAAGACCGGCCTGACCGCCCGCGACATGTTGGGCCAGGACCGCATCGTCGTCATCACGAAGGGCGAGTACGGCTCGGTCATCCAGACCCGCGACACCGAGGTCGAGATCCCGATTGCGCCGCCGGGGGCCGTGGTCGATCCGACCGGGGCGGGCGATGCCTACTGCGCGGGCGTGGTCTACGGGCTGCAACACGGCTTGCCCCTGGACCGGGTGGGGCGCATCGGCGCGCTGGCGGCGACCTATGCCATCGAGAGCTACGGCACCCAGGCCCACCAGTACAGCCGCGCCGAGTTCGCCGCGCGCTATGCGGAGAGCTTCGGGGAAGCGGTCGAGTTGTAGCAACCAGGGGGCAGGGGCCAGGGGTCAGGGGTCCGAAGTGAGGATAACAGTATGGCAGTGAAGTTTGGCACCATCGTACCGCAGGGCTGGCGACTGGATCTGCGCGATATTGCCGATCCGGTGGACAAGTACGAGACGATGACCCGCGCCGCACAGGAAGCCGAGCGGTTGGGCTACGACTCGATCTGGGTCTACGACCACTTCCATACCGTGCCCCAGCAGGAGCTAGAGACGAACTTCGAATGCTGGACAGCGACCGCGGGCCTGGCGCGAGATACCACCACGATCCGCATCGGGCAGATGGTGACCTGCAACAACTACCGCAACCCGGCGCTGCTGGCGAAGATCGCCTCCACCGTGGACGTGATGAGCCACGGGCGGCTCGATTTTGGCATCGGCGCGGGCTGGTACGAGGAGGAGTACAACGCCTACGGCTACCCCTACCCCGACGGGCCGGAGCGGCTGCGGATGCTGGACGAGGCGTTGCAAATTATCCGGGCGATGTGGACCGAAGATTACGCCACCTTCGAGGGCAAATACTATCAGGTGCGCGGGGCGATCAACGAGCCGAAGGGCGTGCAGAAGCCCCACCCGCCGATCTGGGTCGGCGGCAGCGGCGAACGGGTGACGCTCAAGCTGGTGGCGAAGTACGGCGACGCTTGCAATATCGTGGGGGTCACGCCCGATGCCGTCCAGCACAAGTTCGACGTGCTCCGTGAGCATTGCGGGACGGTAGGCCGCGACTACGACAGCATCATCAAGTCCCACCACACCTTCCTCTATCTGCTGGAGCCGGGCGAAACGCCGGAAACGGCGCTGCCCGTGGCCCGCCGGTATATGCAGCAGCCCGAACTGACCCTGGAGCAGTGGCGGCAGACCACGTTCGTCGGCACCACCCTGGAGATCATTAGCTGGTTGCGTAGTCTGGAAACCATCGGCACCCAATACTTTGTGCTGTATTTTCGCAATTACATGAAGAGCAGCACGGCAGGGCTGGACGCGATGCGTCGCTTTGCCGCCGAGGTGCTGCCTTCGTTCCGCTAGCGTGATCCCTGGCGAGGGCTTGATTTATTCGTTCGTTTTTGCCATGACGCCTGCTCGAGGCCATCTGGCAGTGGGAGAAATTAGAAATTAGAAATTAGAAATTAGAAACGAAGAATCGGTACGTTGACGGAGTACCTGATTGCTGGCTTCTGATTTCTGATCGCTGATTTCTGGCTTCTGACTTCTGATCACTAGATGCCGGTTCCGCCTGTGAACCCTCGCTCGCAGCTTGGGCCGACAGCGTTTCGAGTAGACTTCAACTTTTGTACATACACTTCAAGGAGCAAAAACACCATGGTTACGACCATTGATCAACCGGCGCAGAGTGAGCTAGTCTGGCAGCGCCCGCACGATATCAAAGATGCGTCCCTGGCCGACCGCGGCGTGCTGCGGATCGAGTGGGCCGGGCGCGAGATGCCCGTGCTGGCTGCCATTCGCGAGCGGTTCGCCAAAGACAAGCCCCTGGCGGGCAAGCGCGTGGCGGCCTGCCTCCACGTCACCGCCGAGACAGCCAACCTGATGCTGACCTTGCAGGCGGCGGGCGCGGACGTTGTGCTCTGCGCCAGCAACCCGTTGTCCACCCAGGACGACGTGGCTGCCGCGCTGGTCGAGCGCTATAACATCCGCACCTACGCCGTCAAGGGCGAGGACACAACCAGCTACTACAACCACATCACCGCCGCCCTCAACCACCGCCCGCACATCACGATGGACGACGGGGCCGACCTGGTTTCGTCACTCAACTTCGTCGAGATGGGGCGGATGGATGACCTCCACCCGACCGTCCGCGCCTGGGCCGCCGCCCTGCCGGAAGAAGAACGCAAGGCGCTGGCCCGGACGATCCTGGGCAGCACCGAAGAGACGACGACGGGCGTAATCCGCCTGAAGGCGATGGAGAAGGACCAGGTGCTGATGTTCCCGGTGGTCGCGGTCAACGAGAGCGACACCAAGCACCTGTTCGACAACCGCTATGGCACCGGCCAGAGCACCCTCGACGGCATCCTGCGCGCCACCAACATCCTGCTGGCGGGCAAGATCATCGTCGTGGTCGGCTACGGCTGGTGTGGCCGGGGCATTACCAGCCGCGCTCGCGGCCTGGGTGCCCGCGTCATCGTCGCTGAAGTCAACCCGGTGCGCGCCCTGGAAGCGGTCATGGACGGCTTCGAGGTCGCGCAGTTGGTGGACGCGGCGAAGGAAGGCGACATCTTCATCACCGTGACCGGCGACCTGAACGTGATCGACCGCCACCACATGGAAGTGATGAAGAGCGGCGCAATCGTCTGCAACAGCGGCCACTTCAACGACGAGATCAACATCCCGGCGCTGCGCGAGTTGTCCACCGACGTTCGCACCGTGCGCGACTTCGTAGAAGAGTTCACCCTGAAGAACGGGCGCACCATCTGCCTGCTGGGTGACGGGCGCTTGATCAACCTGGCCGCCGCCGAAGGGCACCCGGCCAGCGTGATGGACATGAGCTTTGCCAACCAGAGCCTGGCCGCCGAGTACCTGGTGAGCAACGAGGGCAAGCTGGAGAACAAGGTCTATGTCATCCCGACCGAATTGGACCAGGAGATCGCGCTGCTCAAGCTGCGCTCGATGGGCATCGAAATCGACGTGTTGACCCCCGAACAGGTGAAATACCTGTCTTCGTGGGAATCGGGAACATAAGGATTTTAGATTTTAGATTTTAGATTTTGGAGTGGGTGTAAAACTTGCTCCAAAATCCAAAATCTAAAATCCAAAATATGAATTGCGCCAACCATCCCGACATCGCCGCGCTGGCGACGTGTGCCACCTGCGGTAAGCCGCTCTGTTCGATCTGTGCACGCTTCTACCAGGGGCGGGTCTACTGCGAGGAGCACTACGCCGCCGGGGCCGGGCAACCCGCCCCGGCAGCGGAGCCGCTCAGCGGCGCGGGCGGGATGCCGGGCGCGACCCAGGCGTTCACGCCGGGGCCGGGAGCACTCCCTCCGGCTCCGGCCCCGACCGTCGCGCTGGGGCCGGGACCAGGGATGCTCCCAACGGGGAGCATCCCCCCCGGCACGCTGTTGCCGACAGCAGCCCCGCTCAACCTGGGGGCGCAACTGGAACCGCTGCCCATGTCGCAGCGGCCCGGCTGGAGCCAGGAAACGCTGGTCAAGCCCGCGTCGGGTGCCGAGACCTACGGCCAGATCGCCCTGGCGCTGGGCGTGCTCAGCCTGGTTATGGCCTTTTGCTGTGGCTTGATCGGCTGGATTTTCAGCCTGGGGGCCATCGGCATGGGCATTCTGGCCCTGGTCAATGCCCGGTCGGCCCGCGACCCGCAACAGGCGCGGACCTTCGGCGGCATCGGCTTGATCCTGGGGCTGCTCTCGTTGTTCGGCAGCCTGGCGATCCTGGCGGTTTTTGCCGTGGGTCCGTTGCTGGGCCGCTTTCCATAAAATAGGACCTGCTACCGCGTCGTGCGGGTTTCGTTAAACACTAGGTATAGCACCTGTAGAGGAGGACGAATAAATCATATGACAACCTTTATGGAAGCTCCACAGGTCTTTCTGACCTCCGAGTCGGTCACGGAAGGCCACCCGGATAAGATCTGCGATCAGATTTCGGATGCTGTGCTCGATGCGCTGCTGACAATTGACCCGGAGAGCCGCGTCGCCTGTGAGACCGCTGTGACCACGGGCCTGGTCCTCGTCATGGGCGAGATCAGCACCACCGCCTGGGTGGACGTGCAGAAGCTAGTGCGCGACACGATCACTGAGGTCGGCTACACCCGCGCCAAGTACGGCTTTGACGCCGATACTTGCGGCGTGATCGTCTCGATCAAAGAGCAATCGAAGGACATCGCGCAGGGCGTGGACGATGCGCTGGAGCACAAGAGCGGCGAAATGACCGACGTGGACGTGGAAGCGCTGGGCGCGGGCGACCAGGGGATGATGATCGGCTTCGCCTGCAACGAAACCGAAGAGCTGATGCCGCTGACGATTTCGCTGGCGCACAAGCTGGTCCGCCGCCTGTCGCAGGCCCGGCGCAGCAAAGAACTGCCCTGGCTGCGCCCCGACGGCAAGGCCCAGGTGACGGTCGAATACCAGTATGGCCGCCCGGTGCGGGTAGACACCGTGGTGGTGTC
>JBBSAN010000491.1:0-5651 GCA_038252265.1 Chloroflexia bacterium | reverse complement strand
GCCCTGGTGGGGTGTCCACGATCTCCCGGTTAGCTCTCGGCCCGACGCGAACGAGTCGAACGCCCCACCAGGGCCGACCCATGGGTCGGCCCCTACCCAGGAGAATGCATAGGCCCTGCTTGAACCCTCTCCTCCCCTGTGGTTCAAACCACCCCGCTGTGGTATACTGCTATAGTAGGAGGGATCGGTTTGGAACTGACAGGCATTCATCATATCACCCTGGTGGCCGCCGACGCGGCGCGCACCCAGGCATTCTACACCCAGATGCTGGGCTTGCACCTGGTCAAGCGGACGGTGGACTTTGACCAGCCCGGCACCTGGCACCTGACCTTCGGGGATGCGGCGGGCACACCGGGCACGCTGGTCACGGTCCTGGCCTGGCCCGGCGCGGCGCGGGGGCAGCGCGGCATCGGCGGCACCCATCACTTCGCCCTGCTGGCCGAGACAACCAACGCCCAGTTGAAATGGAAACGCTGGCTGACCGACCACGGCATCGCCGTGCAGGGGCCGTATGATCGCACCTATTTCCGCTCGATCTACTTCCGCGACCCCGACGGCTGCATCGTGGAGATCGCTACCCGCTGGCCGGGGATGGCCGAAGACGAGCCGGACGACGCCCTGGGCACCACGGTTATCGAGCCGCCAGAAGATCTGATCAAAGGCCACCGCGACGAAGCCGCCATCGCCGCTCAGACCTGGCCGGAGCCGATCCCCGCGCTGGGGCCGGACATGACGCTGGGGGGGTTACACCACATCAGCGCCCTGTGCAGCGACATCGCCCGCACCACCGCCTTCTGGACCGAGCTATTGGGCTTCCGCCTGGTCAAACAGACGGCATCCTATGACGATCCGGCCATCCCGCACTATTATTATGGGCGGGGCGACGGTGAACCGGGTACGCTGATCACCTATTTCGCCTACCCGCCCGGCCAGATGCGCCCGGCGCGGCTGGGGCCGGGGCTGACCCACCATTTCGCCCTGACCGTGGAGACCGACGCAGCATTGGAGGAATGGCGCGAGAGGCTGCTGGCGGCAGGGCTGGAGGTGACGCCGGTGCGCGACCAGCGTTACTTCCGCTCGTTCTATTTCCACGACCCGGACGGGCATCGGCTGGAAATTGCAACCCGCGCCCCCGGTTTTCTCGTAGATGAAACGGCTACCGAATTGGGCCTGCATCTGGCGCTGCCGCCCTGGTTGGAAGGGGAGCGCGCCGCTATCACCGGGGCGTTGCCCCCGCTGGAACAGTAAGCGGGACAGATGTCCCCCCCGGTTCCGACCTTTGGTCGGTGAACGTGCGGCGCGGGGGGCAGTACAATAAGAACGCCCGCTACCGTAAAGCCGGGCGCATCTAGCGAGAGAATTGCGAGTGTATGGCACATAACATCTCATTCAGCCGGGCAGGAATCCGCGACCTGCTCCGCACCCCGATCAATCGTTCGCTCCAGGTCGGCCTGCTCAGCAGCTTTTTGCTGCGCCTGGCCGGAGGGGCGACGGCGATCATGCTGGTCAAGTACCTCAACTTCACCGTCGCCCCGGCGCACGGCACCGACCATATCCACCCCGGCATCGTGGCCCTATTGAGCGCGATCTTCTATGTCACCGAACTGCTGCTGTCGCCGGTGATGGGTGCGCTGAGCGACCGCTGGGGGCGCAAGCCGTTCCTGGTGCTGGGGCCGATCTTTGGCGCACTGGCGGTGCAGATCCATCCGCTGACGACGATCATCATGATCATCGCCCTGGCCCGCCTGTTTGAAGGGTTGGCGACGGCGTGTAATATCCCCTCCACCCTCGGCTTCCTCTCCGACGCGACGGGCGGCAACACCGCCTTGCGTGGGCGGGTGATGGGCCTCTACGAAGTGGCCTCGCTGGTCGGGCTGGTCAGTGGACCGGCGGTCGGCGGACTGCTCTGGGAAGGGATGCACCTGGGTGGCCTGGATCTACCGGGGCTGGGCGTGAACGGGCTGCGAGTCGTCTCCCTGATCTATCTGCTCGCCGTGTTGTTGATCTATCTCTTTGTGGATGAGACCACGCCGGGCCTGGCTCGCCGCCGTGCCGCACCGCCTGTTGGAGAGCCGGAGCTGGCCGCGCTGGTCGCCGCCGCAGCGGAGGGGCCGGGGACGGTCGTCGCCCAACGGATGCTGGTCGGTGGAGGTGGCACGGGTACGCCCAGCGTGGGCGACGAGTTGCGCGCCCGCGTGCGGGGCTACCGCGAATTGCTGCGCCTGCCGCGCCTGATCAATTTCATTCCGGCCTGGCTGATGGTCAACGGCGTGCTGGGACTGTGGTTCACCCATGTTTCGGCGCTGCTGACCCGCACCACCCACAACCCCGCGCAGTTGCTCGACGGCGGCTTCTCGGCCACCGATGTCGCCAAGCTGTTTGGCGTCTTCGGGGTGGTCTTCACCATCGGCATCCTCTTCTGGAGCCTCTTCTACGCCCGCATCCGCAAGACGACGATGATGCTGGCCTCGGTCAGCGGCACCATCGGGGTGTGTGTGTTCGGAACGCTGCTCAACAATCAGGTGTTGCCCGGCCCATCGGGCACCTGGCTACTGGCCGTCCCGCTGTTCCTGAGCCTGTTCTTGATGAGCGGCTTTACCCCGGTCGCCCTGGCCTACCTGGCCGATATTTCCGAGGAGCGCTCCGAGGACCGGGGCATGGTCATGGGCCTCTATTCGGTGCTGTTCGGCGTGGGGCAACTGGGCGGGGCCATCCTGGGCACGCCGTTCATCCAGGCGTACAGCTTCAACGGCCTGTTGCTGGCGACGGGCGTGCTGGCGGTGCTCGGCATCGCCGTCATTCTGCACTTGCGCCGCTTGACCGGCGATTAGGGGCACCACCCCAACTATGCCGCCGATAAAAAGGACCCCACCGCCTGAGGCGGTGGGGTCTTTTCGTCTTGTCCTGTATGAGCCGTGGCCTAACGAGTCGGTGCCCGCCGCAGGGCCACACCCAGGCCGAGGACCAGCCCGGCGAACAGCAGCCCCAGCAGCGGCAGGGCCGACGGTGCGCCGGTCGAGGGCAGCGTGCCGCCGGTGGTCATGGTACCGCCGGTGGTGGTCGTGCCGCCGGTGGTGGTGGTGCCACCAGCGGTGCTGCCCCCGGTGGTCGTGGTGCCGCCGGTGGTGGTCGTGGTGCCGCCGGTGTTGTTCAGGATGGTGAACGTGACCGTGCCATCGGTCTGGCCGTTGTCATCCGCCGTCACGGCGTGCCACTTGATGGTGTAGGGGCCGGGGGTCAGCGCCGTAAGGCCCACCGTGACCATCTTCGGGTTGTCGAAGTCCACCGTCGCCGCTCCGGTCGTGGCCGACGTGCCGTCCGCGCTGGTGACGCTGACCGTGGTGACATCTTTGGCGACTTCTTCGCTGAAGGTCAGCGTGGCGGTCTTGGGGGCGTTGGTCCAGGCGACCACCGATCCATCCGCCGGAGAGCTGCTCACCAGTTCGGCGTGCGCCGAGGCCAGGCGGGGTCCGGCCACCAGCAGCGCCAGGGCCAGGATCAGGGGGATAATGACTCGTTTCATTGATGCGTTCTCCTTGCAATAGTTGATCGATCAGGCAAGTGCAGGGGTTATGCCACCATAGGGTGGCGGGATAGACACAGCGGTTAGCACCGGGCGCGGCGGTCGCCGTTCCGGCAGGAGGGCGGTTTGGGGGCGACCCTGGTGCCGCGTGATCCGGCCAGAGCGCCGGAGGGGTGGGCGGGCATAGCAGAGTCCTGCCGCCAAGATCATGTCCAGCAGCGCCAGGCCCAATGTGTCCAGCAGGCTCGCCGTGGTCAGGATGGGGATGGTGTCGAGGCGCTGCACGGGCGCAGCAATCGTGTGGATCGGGGGGGCTTCGGGGTGGTCGGCGTCTGCCGGTTCCCCAAGCAGGGCGAAGTGCGGGGCCGTGTGGTGGTCCCCGTCGTCATGTCCGGCACAGAGGAGGGTCAGATTCACCCCTACCAGTAGCACCAGCCCGATTCGCCCTGCCCGCCCGATCCGCACGCGCCCCGCTCCTCCCCGGCTAACCACCGCGCCTGTACCCGGGCCTGCGGCGGCCCCCTCCGGGTATTACGTCTTCAGGTTACTATAAGCGCCGCTTTTGTGCAAGGTTGCCCCGGCTGCTATTCCACGCGGTGCCCTTTCCCCGGAGCAAGGTGGCTGGTATAATAGCGGAGGTCGCGGGGGGGATGCCCGCGATCAATCCACCAACTGAGAGACCGGATGACCCCTCTGACCTTAGGACCGCAGCCCGCCGACTTCATTTGGGCCAGCGGCATTGAAGACACCTTTGTGCCCCAGACGCGCCCCGGCCATCGCGCCCTGGATGAATACCAACTGATGGGCCATTACCAGCACTGGCGCGAAGACCTGGCGCTGCTCCCGGCGCTGGGGGTGCGGGCGGTGCGCTGGGGCGTCCCCTGGTACCGGGTCGAGCCGCTGCCGGGCGAGTTCGACTGGCGCTGGACCGACGCCGTGCTGCCCTATCTGGTCGAAGAACTGGGGATCACCCCGATCATCGACTTGATGCACTACGGCTGCCCCTTCTGGCTGCACCACGAATTCGCCGCCGCCGAGTATCCGGCAGCCGTCGCCGCCTATGCCGCCGCCTTCGCCCACCGCTACGGGCAGCGGGTCCACTGGTACACCCCCCTCAACGAGCCGCTGGTCAACGCGCTGATGTGCGGCAAGGTCGGGCAGTGGCCGCCCTACCTGCGCGGTGATAGCGGGTATGTGCGCGTCATGCTGCAACTGGTGCGGGGCATCCTCCAGACGGTGGCGGCGATCAAGGCCAGCGACCCCGGCGCGATCATGGTCCATGTCGAAGCGACCGGGATCAACCGGGCCATGCGCGAGGACTTGCAGGCGCTTGCCATCGAGGACCAGCATCGCGGCTACCTCAGCTACGACCTGCTGACCGGGCGGGTGCAGCCCGATCATCTGCTCTTCCCCTGGCTGCTGCGCCACGGGGCCACCGCCGAGGAGCTGGCGACCATCGCTCGCGCGGCCATCCCGCTGGATGTGGTCGGGATGAACTTCTACCCGCAGTGGTCCACTCGCGAGATCTATCGCGATCCCCGTGGGCGCGTGGCCTACCGGGTGGTAGAGAAAGACGGGGCGGGCTTCGCCACGCTGATCCAGGACTTCTACACCCGCTATGGTGCCCCGATCATCATCACCGAAACGAGCGCTCGCCACAGTGAAGCGGAGCGCGTGGCCTGGCTGACCGGGTCGGTGGCCGCCGTCAAGGGGTTGCGCGGCGCGGGGGTGCCGGTGCTGGGCTACACCTGGTTCCCCCTCTTCACCATGATCGATTGGCGCTACCGCCTGGGGCACAAGCCGCTCGACCAGTACCGAATCGAACTGGGCCTCTACCAACTGCGCCCCAACGACGCGACCCCCCGCTGGGAAGCCACCCCCCTGGTCGAACAATTCCAACGTTATGTCAACAACCCCGAAGAGGCCATCGGAACGCTACGCAAGGATGAAGGATGAATTAAACAGTAAGAAATGCGTGAGTCTCTTCTTACTCACTACATTTGCACTTTGTAACTACTCAGCCCACTTTTTGCTCGATCAGCACAAGATAGGGGCTATCTTGCAGGATGCACCACAATATGTAGGAACGCCGCCGAGAAAAAGCATCCAAAATGCCATTTTGGACCGT
>JBBSAN010000490.1:0-5658 GCA_038252265.1 Chloroflexia bacterium | reverse complement strand
CCAGGTCCAGGTTGGCATCGTAGTCGGGGGCCAGCACCCACGCGCCCTGCTCGAACCCCAGCCCGACATGGACCGCCAGGCGGCGACGTTCGACCAGCGCGGTGCGCGCCTGCTTGAGCCGCCGGGGGTGGCGGCGGCGCAGGTGCAGCAACACCGTCTCGATGTGCTTGCAGGTGCCGAGCGTGTTCTGCTCGTAGTCGGGGCAGGCGCAGCGGTTGATGGGCCGGTCGGGGTCGCGGATTTCGACGGTGTAAGGGACGCCGCTGGTGCCGACCACGGTGAAGTAGCCCAGCACCTGATCCTCGCGCTCCGGGGTGATGGTGAACGCTTCGAGTCGCGCCCGTTCGCGCCGCCGCTCAATAGCGACCTGCCGGGCCACATCGTCGGTAGGTTTGGGGCGGCGGCCCTCGTGGTAGGCCTGGCGGGCGTCGGTCATGGGGGTTGGGGGTTGGGGGTTGGGGGTTGGGGATCCACTTGTTTTACGGGCAACTGCTTCACCACCCAGGCTGTGAAGATGCTTATTCCGAAGAGGATAAGGCTTAATGGCAGGGTTACAGATCCTGCTATAAGCAGGATCCATGCAACACTGGGTACATACGTGTTGGGTAAATTATCAGGGTTGATCCAGGACATCAACAGCCCAGCGAAAATAAACGGCCACCCCAGTGTTGCATTAAACAGATCCTCTAGCGGCGTCCCGAAGAAATGTGATCCCATGACGAAAAAGCCTTCCACCAGCCAGGCAATGGCGGTCCATGCAATACTTGTGCCGAGTGAGATGGCTCCCAATCGGAATAGCAGTTGTGGCTTTACCACGTTTCTGGCACTGCGCCATGTAAAGAGGAAGAAGGTTCCGACCATGAGAACGAACGGCCCGATGATGAAGGCAGGCCGCGCCGTGTGGATCATGCCGAGCAGTAGGTAGAGAGTCGGGCTTCCGCAGCTAATGACGAGGAAGGGAGCCAGCCCCGCTTTGAGTAATTCTGCTTTCCTCATCCTGCTAATCTCCACGACCCATCCAATTCTACCACCTGGCTTGGCGACAAATTACAACCGGGAATGTAAGGAAAATCAGGCACGCTCTACAGCGCGGCTCACCACGTCACGCCCTGCAATTCCGGCGGAAACAGCTTGCGGTCAGCGAGACGATCTGCGTCGAGGGCGCGAAGGAGCTGCTCACCCTCCTGCTTTTGCTCAGCCTCTTCACCTTCGTCTATCCAGCGTTGGAGCAACGTGACCAGTGCCGCGCGCCGATCCATCGGCGGGAGCTGGGCTTCCAGCACCTGCACAGTATATTCGGCAGCCGTGAGACCATGCCGATCGGCTTCTTGTCGCAAGCGCTGTTCTAATTCTTCGGGCAGGGACAGGGTTAGAGTCATCGGCTACCTCCATGACGCATTTGTTTATCGACCCTATATTAGTATAGCGCAGGCATTCGCCCAGATCAACGGTGCTTGTAGGGAATGTTTGTCGCGGCAAGAGAATGCTTACGGGCATCTACTACCTTCTAATGCGCAAAGTTACAACCGGGGATGTAGGGAAAACCACGCACGCCCCATCTGGAATAGAGTATAATATCGCAGAAGCATCGGCGCAAGCGCCGGAGGGCTTACTTTTGCTATCGCAGGAGATTCTGGACATGCCGCTGACTCTCTATAACACTCTCACCCGGCGCAAAGATCCTTTTGTGCCCTTGAACCCTCCCCATGTCGGCGTCTACACTTGCGGCCCCACCGTCTACAGCTACCAGCATATCGGCAACATGCGGACCTACGTGTTCGAGGATATCCTGGTGCGCGTGCTGCGCTATGATGGCTACGAGGTTGAGCGGGTGATGAACATTACCGACGTGGGTCACCTGGTCAGCGATGCCGACGAAGGGGAGGACCGGATGGCGAAAGCCGCCCGGCTCGAACAAAAAGACCCCCTGGAGATCGCCGCTTTTTATACCCGCGCTTTTTTTGCAGATTACGACCGCCTCAACTGCCTCCGCCCCGACGTGACCTGCCCCGCCACCGACCACATCCCCGAAATGATCGCCTTGATCGAATGCCTCCAGGCCAAAGGGGTGGCCTATGAAATCAGTGACGGCGTCTATTTTGATGTGAGCAAGTTCCCCGATTATGGCAAACTGAGCCGCCTGTCGTTGGCAGGACAGGAGGCTGGGGCGCGGGTGGAGGTGAACCCGGAGAAGCGCGGCCCGTTCGACTTTGCCCTGTGGAAGCGGGCGTTGCCCGAACATTTGCAGCAGTGGCCCAGCCCGTGGGGGCAGGGTTACCCTGGCTGGCACATCGAGTGCTCGGCCATGAGCATGAAGTACCTCGGCGCGACGTTCGACATCCACTGCGGCGGCATTGACCATATCCCGGTGCATCACGAAAACGAGATCGCCCAGGCCGAAGCCTGCACCGGGCAACTGTTTGTGCGCGTCTGGCTGCACGGCGAGTTCATGAACCTGAACAACGCCAAGATCAGCAAGCGCGATCTGGTGGAAACCGCAGACCGGGGCCGGTTCTTGACCGTGGGCCACCTGGCCGAACAGGGTTATAACCCCCTGGCCTACCGCTACCTCTTGCTCGGCGCGCATTATCGCAGTCCGCTGAACTATACGCAAGACGCGCTGGACGGCGCGGCGACGGCGCTGGAAGGTATCTATGAGTTTGTCCGCCGCGCCGCGCAAGCGCCTGTGGCCCCGGCGACCGATGGGACCCCCGACGATGCCTGGCTGGGTGCGTTCAAGGAGCAGTTCCAAACCGCCATTGATGATGATCTGAACATGCCGCGTGCCCTGGCGACCGTGCATGACCTGATCCGCGAAGCGAACCGCCGCAGTGCTCAAGCCGCTGCGCTGCCGGTGTTGTTCGCCTGGGACGCGGTGTTGGGACTCCGCCTGGAAGCCGAAGCACAGCGCGAAGAAGCATTGGGGGACGAGATTACCCGTCTGGTCGAAGAACGCCAGACGGCACGAGTGGCGAAAAACTGGGCGCAGGCGGATGCCATCCGCGACCAGATCAAAGCGGCAGGGTATGAGCTGGAGGATACACCACAGGGCGTGCGCTGGAAGCGGGGCGAGGCGACAGGGCTAATTCCTCGTTAACAGTGGTTGGCCGCCCTACTAGCGCGTAGGGGGAGTTAGGACGATGCAGAATCATGAGGCGAGAGCGCCACTATCAAGCGCGCCTCTACGTTCGGGGGGCGCGGCATCACGAGAACGGATTACCCGACCATTAAACCCCGACAATATCAGTACACCGGCCCCGGCTCCGGCTTTGCCGCCGGGGGAGAGTTTTGGTCCCAAAACACTGATGGACTCGCCGGGGGCTAGTCCCTCGGCGGAAGAGCCGGTCCGCATCACCCGGCGGCTCGGCACGGGGGAACTGGGCCGCGAAGTTAATTTACCGCCCGCGATGCGCCCGGTCCATGTGATTATCGAGCCGTCGTATATGCCGATGGCACCCGGTCGTCCGGAAACCATCGAAGCGTTTCTACCCAGCGGGGTCGTCGATCTGCGGCCCTGGCGCGGGGCCGGGCGGCAGGTCCGGCTCTCGCAGGCCGAGGCGCTGCGGCTGCACAAACTGGCCTTGCAGGCGATCGAAGTGCCGCCTGCCGGGGAAGGGCGGCGGGCGCTCGATGTCGTCCCGATGACCGTGATTTTGCGTTACGAGGGCTATGCCCACCGCTGGACGATCACACGGCCTGGCCGCACCGCGCTCGACGCCCTGGTGACGGCCCTGACCACGGTGGCGGGCACCGATACCGGCTATGGGTGAGAGGGAACATGCACAAAGATATTCGGATCTTTGACCCGGCAGACCTGATCACCTGCCGCACGGCCAGGGGTAAGAGTCTGACCTTCCGCCGCGATGCGCTGCGCTTTCGGCCCGGTGCCTATGGCGTGGCGTTCAACGCCGCCCGGACCCATGTGCTGCTGACGCGCACGCGCGGCGTCGAGGTATGGGAGTTGCCGGGGGGCGCGGTGGAACTGGGCGAACCGTTAGCGGCGGCGGCGGCCCGCGAGTATGCCGAAGAAACCGGCGTGGCGGTCACGGTGCAGGAGCCGGTCTACGTCAACCAGAACTTCTATGCGCCAGGCGAAGATACCACCGAAGGTTGGGCGACGATCAACATCTTTTATCTGGTGACGTTGCTGGGCGAGCCGGACCCCAAATATGTGGAACCGGGAACCGACGGCATCAACTACGGAGCGCGTTGGATGCGGCTGGATCGCCTGGAAGAACTCAACATGCTGGCCCACCACTACGATGCCGTGCAACGTGCCCTCGAATGGGTCGAGTGCCGCGAAGGCCCGGCTGACGATGATGACGACGAGGATTAGCTAGGAGGTTTGAGGTTTTAGGTTTGAGGTGGTTTGTGGGCTTCTCGTCTTATTACCGCCTGCCCGCTGCCTACAGCCTACGCACTTATGCGGATATTAATCAGCAATGACGATGGGATCGACTCGGAGGGCTTGTTCGCGCTGAAGCAGGCGCTGGAGGCGGTGGGCGACGTGGCGGTGATCGCGCCGGATCGCAACTGGAGCGCCGCCGGGCACAGCAAAACCCTGCACCGGCCCCTGCGGGTGCGCGAAGCTCTCCTGCGCGACGGCAGCATCGCCTACGCCAGCGATGGCGCGCCGTCCGACTGTGTGGCCCTGGGCGCGCTGGGCTTTCTCGGCTACCGCCCCGACCTGGTCGTGTCGGGGATCAACAAAGGGGCCAATCTCGGCGGCGATATCACCTATTCGGGCACCGTCGCGGCGGCAATGGAGGCGGTGTTGTCCGAAATCCCCGGCATCGCTGTCTCGATGGAAGGGCGAGGGACCTGGAACTTCCCGCTGGCGGCTACTTTCGCCGCCCGGCTGGTCGAGCAGGTGGTCCGCAACGGCCTGGCCTCCAACGTGCTTTTGAATGTCAATGTGCCCGCCGCTACCCAGGACGAGGTGGCGGGCGTGCGTATCACCCGCCTGGGCGTGCGCAAGTATGCCGACGAACTGATCACCCGCACCGATCCCTTCGGACGCAAGTACTACTGGATCGCGGGCGAGCCGTTGCCCGGCGAGGCGGAAGAAGACACCGATGTGTGGGCCATCACCCACAAATATATCTCGGTCACGCCGATCCATATGGATCTGACCAATCATCGCCTGATCGAGGTGTTGCAGGGCTGGGATCTGCGGGTCTAACGGTGCCCTCACCTGGGCATTCTGTACCGCCCGACTCATTCATCCTGAGCATAGAGCCTTAAGGAGCTGCGCTGATGGTACGCGAGTGGATCATCCGCCCTGGATTTATCGCCGCCTGGCTGGGCGTTTTCGCCTGGTTCGCCATCCACCTGGCGACTTTTGCAGGGTTGGGTTGGGCGCAATTGGGTACCCCCTGGGTGTGGTTCCTGATACTCGCTTACTTTGCATTGATCTCTGTGGCGGTGCTGATCAGGCGGTCAACGCCCCCGGCTCAGACCTTCCAGCGCAGCATATCGTTGTGGGCCGGGATTCGACAGACCTTTGCCTTGCGCCCGGTCTGGGCTAATCTGCTCCATCTGCTAGTGCTCCTGTTCTTGTTTTACTCTCTTTGGTGGTTAGTAGGCGGCTTTTTCCAGACATCAAGTAGGGTGACTTCGTTCCGCGGCATTTCGGCCTTGTGGATGGGCATTAGCTTG
>JBBSAN010000489.1:0-5662 GCA_038252265.1 Chloroflexia bacterium | reverse complement strand
GGTGTGCGCGACGATGCTCATGAATTCGTTATCTGCCGATCCGGGGTTGGGGCTGGTGGCACGGGACCAGCCCTGGCCGTTGTAATGCTCAATCCGGGTCCGGATCGAGCCGCTGCTGGTGTCAGTGCCGGCCACCCACACATTGTTGGCCGCCGGCGCTGTTACGCTGCGGAGTTCGCCGTTGGGGGCACCGGGGTTGCTGACGACGCTCCAGATGGTGCCGTTCCAATGCTCTTTCAGGGTCTGGATCGTGGTGCCGTTGTCGTAGGACCCGACCGCCCACACATCGCTGGCCGACACGGCGGCCAGGCCTTGCAGGTTATTTTGCACGGGACCAGGGTTCGGGCTGGGCACGATCTGCCAGGCGCTGCCGTCCCAGTGCACCGTCAGGGTTTGATAGGCGGTGCCGGTGGAGGAATAGCCGACCGCCCAGACATCGGTGGCCGACACGGCGGCGACCGCGTTGAAATACCCATTCATGGCGGGCTGGCTGACCACGCTCCACGCGGTGCCGTCCCAGTGCTCGATCAGGGTCTGTATCGCACTCCCATCGGAGGCCCCGCCGACCGCCCAGATGTTAGCGGCCCCCACGGCGACCGCCCCATAGAAATAGACATCCGACGGTCCCGGGCGGGGGCTGGCGACCCGCTGCCACGCCGTGCCGTCCCAATGCCGGATCAACGGCCCGGCCACATCCCAGGCGAGGGTGGATCCGACGGCCCATAGATCGTTCTCGGCGACGGGGGCAATCGCCGCCAGAAAGCTGGTGGATGGCTCACCGTCGGGCGGGGACACGTTATTCCAGGCCAGCCCGCAGGGCAACGGGGTGGCCGTCGCGGGGGGCCGCACGGTGGGCAGCACGGTGGGGGTGTTGGTCGGGGTGCTCGTCGGCCCGCACGGATCGTTGTACCGCGCCGCCAGGGTTTGCCCCCCGCCGGAGTCCACGCCATTGCCCACCGCCCACACATCGGCGTCTGATACCGCCGCCACACCATAGAGGAGATTGTCTGCCGGGTTGGGGTTGGGGCTGCGTACCGTCCCCCAGGACGCGCCGCCGGAGTGGGCGATCAATGTCTGGCTCTTATTCCCGGCGAGGTAGGTGCCGACCGCCCAGATATTATTGGCCCCGACGGCCACGATGCCTTCCAGGCGACTATTGGTCGGGCCGGGGTTGGGGCTGACCCCACGGACCCAGCCGTGGCCGTTGTAGTGTTCGATCCGCGTTTGGATGATGCTGCCGCTGATACTGGTACCGACGGCCCACACATCGGTGGCCGACACCGCCGCCACCCCGGTGAGCGCGCCCACCGGCGAGCCGGGGTCGGTGACGATGCTCCAGGTGATGCCGTTCCAGTGCTCCTTCAGGGTCTGGGTCGCGGTGCCGTTGTCGTAGGACCCAACCGCCCACACATCGGTGGCCGACACCGCGGCCACGCCTTGCAGTAGATTGGTCCCCGGCCCTGGGCTGGGACTGGCGAACACGGTCCAGCGGGTGCCGTTCCAGTGCTCGGTCAGCGTCTGGTTCACACTCCCATTGTTATAGGACCCAACCGCCCACACATCGTTGGTAGACAGCGCGGTCACGGCATAGAGCCGCCCCGTCGTCGTGCCGCTGCGCCCTAGAATGCTCCAGACGCTCCCGTTCCAGTGTTCGAGTAGCGTCCGGCTCACCCCTAGATCGTCATAAGCCCCGACCGCCCAGATGTCGCCCGGTGCCACCGCCGCCACACCCTGCAAGCTGTTGCTCTCCGGCCCAGCATTCGGGCTGGGGACGACGCTCCAGGCGTGCCCGTCCCAGTGCTCGGTCAGCGTCTGGGTAAGATTCCCATTGTTGTACGACCCGACCGCCCACACGTCGTTCTCGGCGACGGCGGCGATGCTCGCTAACACGCTATTGGGCGGTTCGCCCGTCGGCCCGGCGATGACGTTCCAGGCCAATCCGCAGGGCAAAGGAGTCGCCGTGGGGGTGGCGGAAGCTTGCGCCTGGTCAGAGGCCGTCGTTGACGATAGGCGCGCAGGCTTGCCGTACTCGACCGGCCCACTGGCCCGCGCCGGGGCGGCACCCACGGCTCCGTCCCATCCCGTAGTCACCAGGAAACCCGACACGAGCACGCTCAGGGTGAATAGGCCCCCCACCAGGACCAACGACCGCCATAACCGGACGGCGAAACGCTTGCTGTCCTGTGCTGTCTGTAGCCAGCCTTCCATTTCCTGCTCCTTCATGCTTTAATAACGGAACCATCGGAATCCGTCCCTCCCGGCGAAGGCGGGCTAGTCCCGCCCGGACGTTTGGGGTGTTGTCCTTGCGTCTTCCATGGGGTGCTGCACAAACTCGGTGAGCGCCTGGATATTCACAAAGCCCTGGCGCTCCCCGGTGTGCGGATCTTCCAGGCTGAACCGGAATTGGCCTCCCTGGTTATCCTCCACCAGGGAATGTTCTGCCCAGCAGCGCAAGATATAGGAGCGATAGCCGGGCGGCTTACGCGCCAGGTGGGTCCCAGGCTTTCCGTGAAGGTCCGGCATAGTCTCTCGATTCGATGTGGGTCCACGCGATCATTCCGCCCATCTTGCCTTGCCAGCCCACTGTAACAAACCCTTGTCTAGAGATCGTCTATTAACGCCGCCGCCGGATAGCGTTGGCGCGTAGGGGCGGCGAGAGTGGGCGAGAGGTTAGATAATGAGGCGGTACCGGATCGCGCACAAGGGGAGCATAGCGCGCGATCGCCTGGAGTTGTCTAGTGATGGAATCGGACCTGGAGCCGGATGGGCCCGCCCGACCTCGGCGCGCCTGCCGCCTGCTGCTGGAGGCCAACGGCGTGCTAGAGCAGATGGCGGCGCGGGTGAACCGCAGCCCGGTCCGGCGGGACCGGGCTTCCGGCGGGGAAGAACGCCCTTGCCGAATCCTCTTGAGCCGTCAGCTGCGGTTTCCGCACCGTACACGTATTTTTTAGGTCAGAATCCTGGAAAGTGTCGGATTCTTGTCCGGATCATTAAGCCAGGTAGCGCCCCAGTTAACCGTGGTCACGCTGCGACCTCGGCCTGGGCTTGTTTCGGTGGTCGCCCCCGGCGTTTGGGTGGCACCCACGGCGGCAACGGCACCGCATATTGTAAGAACTCAGCTGTTGTCCAGCAGTGGTCCGGCAGCCCCGCCGCCATCGCCGGGGTCTGGCCCACCCGGCGCAACGCTCCCTGACCGATCCCGATTTGTTGGAGGGTCCACTGCTCCCAGCAGAAGTTGTACAGTGTCCCCACCAACCCCATCGCCGCGCTCACTTAGCTGGTCGAGTGCAGCAGTCGGCGGCTGCGCCGGGCCAAGGGGGCCAGCGCTCCCCGAAACGTAGCGTTCGGGCGCTCAATGTAGGCGGTGTTGACCCCGCTGCCCGTCCCGGTTTCGGCCAGCACCGCCTGGATCGCGGCCCCCGTCCCTTGCACCATCCGCCGTTCGACCGCGACCAAGTGTCGCCCCGCGTGGCGTTTCACGACTTGGCCCAGCAGGACACCTGCTTCCGCGATCAGGCGGGGGCGCCCCGGCTGGCCGGTAGGCAGCGGCTGGCGTGTCGCGGGTGGCGCTGAAGGTCTGGCGACAGCGCTTGCATTGGTAGCGCTGCTCCTTGCGACTGTGAATGCGGATATGACCTTGCCCCGCTTGGCCCCTTGCGGGGCAGGACGGGTTATGGCAGAATTGGGTTTGCGGGTCCACCGGGCACCTCCGAAGCAGATTGGCAAATCGTGCCTCGGAGGATGCCATCAGGACCCGCGTTTTTCAACCTCTGTCCAACCAATCACGGTTAGCTGGGGTGCTATCAGCCGGGTGAGAAGTTGCGGGCCGCAAGGATAGTCCGGTGGCGCAGGCAGGCTTTGCTAGAGGTCCTACCGGCCTGCCATCGCTGACGCAGGGCGCGAAAGACGGTCACCCACCGCGCCAGGGTCTGGCGCGGTCGTATCCCACTGCGATCGGTTGAGGCAGACCGGGGGAGCACGGTCAGGGTTGGATGAAACCGGCGAGCGCTCCGTAGCGGGTGCTATACGCCAGGCTGCCCAGCCGCCGGAGCAGTATCCGAAAAGGAGCCGGGTTGGCCGGATGGTCCTCAAAGACGGCCCGCTCAAAATACTGTACGATATAGCGCTGCCCGTCGTCGGGGCTGGCCTCGCTGAATTCGTCGGAGAGCGGGTAGCCCTGCTGGGCCAATCCGCCGTGCATTTCCCAATAAGCGCGAAAGTCCCCGCCCAGGGTGTGCTGCGTCTCTGGGAAGGTGCGCCCCTGCGCGGTATTCGGCACCTGGCCGGGCGCGCCGCGCGGATAGCGCAGCGCATAGGCGGTTGCGCCCAACCGGCGCAGCAGCACATCATTGGGCGGCGCGTTCTCCGGGTGGGCCTCGAAGACGGCGCGCTCGAAATACTGCACCGTGGTCGTCTGGCCGGTCGCCGGGTCGCGTTCGGTCATCTCCTCGGAGACCGGGTAGCCCTGCTGGGCCAGCCCGCCGTGCGCCTGCCAGTAGGCCCAGAACCGCCCCCGCACGGTGTGCCCGGTTTCCGGGAACGTGTGCTCACTGCTGGTCCAGACATCGCTAATCGGCAGCACGGACCCGCTACGCCCCACGGCAGGCAGCCCGTACATGGCCTCCAGCGTTCGTAACACCGTCAGGTGCGTGATCGACTCGCCATACTGCCCCAGGGCGACCATCGGCCCGACGAAGAGGGTCAAGATCTGGTTGGCCGGCGTGCCCGAATCTTCATCCCATTGCACAATCAGCAAGCTATTGTGGTCCTGCGCCCACTGCACGTAGGCATCCAGGTGCTGCTGCAACCAGAGATCGGCGGTGCGGGGCGACCCGTTGTGCATGTCGTGGGCGAGGTTGGGAATGACGAAGGCGACCGTGGGCAGTTGGCTATAATCGCTGGGGAAGGCCGACCAGGGCTGGTTCGCGGTGGCAGGCACGTTGGTAAAATTGACCCAGGGGGCATGTTTGCGTGCATATTGCCCGGCGGTGCAGACCTGGGAGCCGGGGGCCGGTAAGTCCTCGGAGTAGCCGGTGAAGGTGCGCCCGGCGGTCAGGAGGGCGCTAGCCAGGTTCGGCCCGGAGTAGCGATGCGGGCAACTGTCATTGGTCACTCCTTCGTCCGTGCCCGCGAACAGGGCAAGATAATTGGGTTGGCTGGGATGGGTGAGGCCATGCGAGTTGGTAAAGACCGCACCCCGCCGCGCGAGGCTATTAAGGTACGGCATGGTGGCGGAGCCGAACACCGTCGCCAGGTCGTGGTTTTCTTCCATGACGATCACGACATGACCCGGCTGCGGCACAACAGACACGCTCTGGGCGGATAAGGCCGCCTGGTGGGAGCCTGCCCCGCCCACCACTAACGCGCCCACCAGTAGCCCCCCAATGAGGCAGCGTAGATAACCGCTCATGCTGCGGTCCTGGGGCCTGCGCCCGTGTTCTACCATGGGCCTGCTCCTCTCTGGCCTGCGCGGCGGACCCATCCGGGGTCTGAACTTAATGACCGGGTGGGGGTTCGGGTCGCCTGGACCCCGCCCCGTGGCCTAGCCTGCCAGATAGACCGCGCCATCGGGTCCGGTCGTGATCGCGATGGGCTGGAGCGGCTGGCGGGCGGGGCCGCGGACGACCTGGCCGGTGGCCTTCGGATCGAACACCGCTCCATG
>JBBSAN010000488.1:0-5665 GCA_038252265.1 Chloroflexia bacterium | reverse complement strand
GGCGGGGACAGGCATCATGAAATCCGCCTGATTCCCGCCGCACGATTTCGATTCGATTCGATTCGATTTTTCGATGAATGATTCGACGATGATCCACCTTATTTTGCTCGGTTATTGGTCTTGACAACGGGGAGCGTTATACACGCCGGTGGCATTGTGGAGGGCCGTGTGACAGACAATACCTTGAATGGTACTTGGCAAGAGGCAGCGCTATCCGGCACGATGCAGCTGATCCTCGGTGCCCCTAGCGACACCTTCACGGGAACTTGGAACGGCTCTAACGCTTGGTGTGGTGCCCGAGAGAATATACCGTTCCCGGATGGATGTAGTTTCGCAGGAGATTGGATCGCTGATACAGGTACAGGTCTGAACTGTGAAATGCACTTGACGCGAATTGGCACGGTAGTAACCGGAACCCATTGTAACGGTGGCACCGTGAATGGAACCGTTCGCTATACCTCAGGCGTGACAGAAACCATATTAGACGGACCCTTCTACCGGTTTTACCTGCTCGGATACAACGCACTGCAATTCCAAGGCAATTCTGGCGGGGATAATTGGTGCGGAGCGCGGAGGGGGCAACCGGAGCCAGACCCATGCGCACGCCGCTAGGCGCAGACTTCCCACATGGCGTAGAGGCGCTGCTGTGTTAGAGTGCTCTTTCATACCGATATTCTTGGTGAACGGCAGGACATCGGCGCACGGCGTGGCAAGGTGCTGAGATCAGCTTAACCACGCACAGACACACGTGGCCCGTACTGGGCGAAAAGTAAGCCCGACCGCTCAATCGCCTTATACAGCATTCTAATAGTAACTACTTCGACAATGTCACATTAACAACTGAACACTTGCGGTGCGCTCGCAGAATTGGTAAAGTTCCTGAATGACACAATTACCGACCGCCCATCGGTCTTCCACCCGCAGCTTTGGAGCCTGCCGCTGCACGCCATCGAGCAACTTGGCAAGCGGCTGCACAGTTTTTGGCAGCGCCATGCTCCTGGCTTCCAGACGAAAACCCGGGACACCTCCAGCTACGGCTTGACCTATCTCAGCGCCCAACTGCGCCTGCCCAATGGTCGGCACTTCGCTGGTATTGCCCGCACCGCGCAATTGAGCAGCCAAAACATGCAGCACTTCATGTCCAACTCCCGTGGGATGGCCGCACCGTCATTGCGGGGGTGCAGCAGGAACTGATCGCCACCCCGCCCCTGACCAGCGGCATGCTCTTGCTAGATGAGAGTGCCGACAAGAAATCGGGTACGCACTCTGCGGGTGCGGGGCGGCAGTGGAATGGGCGGCTGGGCAAGGTGGACCTCAGCCAAGTCGGCGTCTTCTTGGCCTATGCTAGGGGCCTGAACTGGTCGTGGGTTGATGGCGAACTCTTTCTGCCTGAAGGCTGGTTCGCCGCCGACAAGACGGAGTTGCGCTAGCAACTGGGCATTCCCGCCGAGCGCACCTTTGCCACCAAAGTCGAGTTGGGTTGGCAGATGATTAAGCGCAGCCAGGAGGCGGGCTTGCCCTTTGTGGCTGTGGGCTGCGATGAACTCTATAGGCGCAGTAATTGGTTGCGTGCACAGATGAATCAGCAGGCCATCGTCTACATGGCCGATGTCCCCAATGACTTTGGGGTTTACTTGCAGCAACCCCTGGTCGCGGTGCCCGCGCCCCATCCTGGCCATCGCGGTAAAGCGCCGCGCAAGCCGCGCGTGCTGGATGACAGTAAGCCGCTGGCTGCGCGGGAGGTGGAGCAACTGGTCGACCCGCCGTTCGTGCGCTTGGCGGTACGCAACACCGAACGGGGGTGCTGGTCGCAGAGTTCGCAGCGCGGCGGGTGTGGACGGAGCGCGATGGGCTGTGGAACAGCCAGGAGTGGCTGCTGATCCGGCGGGAGCAGAGCGGGGAATACAGCTACAGCTTGAGCAATGCCGCGCCCGACTGCCCGCTGGAGCAGTTGGCCTTCTACAAGAGTCAACGCTTCTTTGTGGAGCGGGCCAATTAGGATGCCAAGCGCGAATTGGGCTGGGAGGAACTGACGGCCTAGAAATATCGGGCCTGGGAGCATCACCTGGCCTTGACGATCCGGGCAAGCTGGTTCATTGCCCAAACCAAGCTGGAATGGGCCGAGCAACACGCACGAGACCCGGAGTTGGCTGCGGCAATGGAGGTGGACATCTTGCCCGGTTTGTCGATGGCGAACGTGCGGGCGATGCTGCGCGCAGCGATGCCGTTGCCGCAACTGACGCCGAAACAAGCCGCTGATTTGGTCGTGGAGCACTTGGTGAACAGAACCCGTGCGCGCAAGAGCAGGCTGAAGCACCATAATCGCAAGCCTTTATCCTAATGTGACATTGTCGGGTAGCTGTGCGCTTAACCGTGGTCGTGCCTGACACCGCCTAACTTATCACTCAAATTCGTGCCTGTGGATCTGTCGCGAACTGATGGACCACGGTTAAGCGCACAGCTACCCATTGTCGAAGTAGTTACATAAATATAGTAGAGTTACTTCACAACAAGGAAGGGATCGGGTATAGTACCGGCATGATTGCACGCTATGCCAATATGCGCCGCCACGCGCGGGTCTTTCGCTCCATGACCGGCCTCACCGTCGCTGAGTTTGATCTCATCGCCGCCGAGGTGCTGCCGCCTTTGCCGGCTCTCGAGCGCCGCCGGCATGCCCGCCCGGATCGCCAACGTGCTCCCGGCGGGGGTCCCCTCTTCCAACTCGATCTGCGCGACCAACTCCTGCTCACGCTCGTCTGGCTGCGCCAGTACCCGACCCATGAAGCGCTCGGCTTCCTCTTTGGCGTCAGCGACTCCACCGCCACGCGCATCCTCGCCCGCGTCCGCCCCGTCCTGGCCGGCTGGGGCAGCCAGCAGTTACCGCGTTATGACCCCGCCCCCCAGCGCGGTCGTCCCACCGATGTGCTGCTGCGCGAGTTGCCCGACCTCGCCGTCATCGTCGATAGCTTCGAGCAAGCCGTGCAACGTCCGCAGGACCGCACCGAGGCGGATACGTGGTATTCGGGCAAGAAGAAACAGCACACGATCAAGACGCAGATCACCATTCATCGGGGCAGCGGCTTGATCGGCGATATGAGTGAAAGTGTGCGCGGGCCGACCGCCGACCTGACCTTGTTGAAAGCGTCGGGCGTGGCGGACGGGCTGCCCGCCTGGATGGGGCTGGAAGGCGATTTGGCCTACGTCGGGGTGGACAAGGTCCATCCGCAGGGCAAAGGGGCGACGCCGCGGCGCAAGCCGCGGGGCAAGGAGCGCCCGACGGAGGACAAGGTGTACAATCGGGCATTCGCGCAACGCCGGATCGAGGTGGAGCACGCCATTGGGCAGGTGCGGGCGTACCAGGCGGTGAGCCAACGGGACCGGGATCACCGCCAGTATCATCCGCAGCGGGAGCTCGCCATCGCCGGGGTGGTGAACCGGCGCAAGCAAGCGCGCTGGGCGGCGGCAGGAGCGTAACCGGCCCGCCGCCCCACCAGGTGTCTCCCCAGACCGGGGACGGCGCCGGCGGGACGGGGCGGGAGTAGACGCACGCGCTCTTATCATGAAGCAACTCTAGTAACTACTCAGCCTGCCAGGTCGGGTAGGAGGGGAGCCCCACGGAATACCTGGATGAGGGCACTAAAGACCTGCTGACCTTGTTTCCGCACTGTCGAGAGGTAGCTGCGGACCTGACAAAAGGCCCGCGCTCCCGCTTGGCTGCGAAAGCGCCCGGAGATCTTCTGCTGCACCTTCATCATCCGCACATCCCGCTCGGCTTGGTTGTTGTCGAACGGCACCCGCAAATCGGTCACGAAGCGCAGGATTTCGGCGGCATGATCCCGCAAGCGCCGCAGCAGGTTCGTCGCCGGACTCTGCTTGACCCGTCCGCGCCGTTGCTCCGCCGGGCGCGCACAGACGGGGTTGGCCGCCCACCCGATCTGCACCAACTCGTCATAACGCATCCGATAGGCGCTCACCTGCTCCGGCGGCAACTCCGCGACCCCCTCCGCCCGCGCCACCGTCGTCGCCGCCAACATCTGGCGCAGCAACGCGGCCAACTCGTCCGCCCAGTCCTGCTGGTAACGTTCCACCAGGAAGAGCAACTCACGCAGCAGATGCACATTACACAGCGCGTGCTCACAGCCATAGGGCCAATACGCGGCATAGGCATCATGCACCGCGACGCCCGCAAAGTCGGGCAAGACCCCGGCGGCACGGCTCCCGCCCTGCCCGCGTTGGGCGTGGACGCTGTAGTAGGTCAGCGTGGCCGTGCAGGCGACAGCAACCAGTAGCGGGCATCCTCCACGTAGCAGCCCGTCTCAT
Source organism: Chloroflexia bacterium (assembly GCA_038252265.1). Lineage (GTDB taxonomy): Bacteria > Chloroflexota > Chloroflexia > QHBQ01 > JAICKM01 > JBBSAN01. The sequence continues at coordinate 1,345 of JBBSAN010000488.1, read as the reverse complement.
CAAAGTGCGCCACGGCAGCCGCCGTCACCGCCTGGCGAATGTGCTCCACCACCGGGGTCAGCGTCGCGGCGGCGGTGGTCAACATGGTCGTCAAGGTGCCTTCACTGGGGGCCGCCCCGAACAGGTCGCCGAGCAATTCTTGGGTGCGGGCCACGGGCAACAGTTGGTAGGTCCGCAGATAGACGACGAGGGCTTGGAGGTGCGGGCCGTATTGCACCGCATCCTGCGCTTCGGGCGGGAACTGCCCGTGGTTCGCCTGCTGACAGTGGGGACAGCAGACCGTCTCCACCTGATGCTCGACGGTAACCAACTGCAAGGGGGGGCACGTCCCGCACCTGGCGGCGCTGCCGCGCCTGCGCGGGTACGCCGCTCAAGTCCGCCCCGCAGCCAGCACAGTGGCTGGGCCGATGGAGGAGCGTGGCATCAGGGTGGGGGCTGAAGAGCAAGGTCTGGCCGGGATGCCCCGGCTGCCCACCCGGGCGCTTGCCACTGCGCCCGCGCAAGGAGCGGGGCTGCTTTTTGAGGCCGTCACTGGCGGGCGGCTGATGGGAGTTGTGCGAGGTGCGGCTCAGTTGGTCTTCCAATTCGTGGACCCGCGCCGTGAGCGTGTCCACGGTCTGGGCCTGCTCACGGATCGTCTGCGCCTGCTGGGCCAGGCGGTCGAGCAGCGTGAGCAGCAGGGCCGCCACCGCCGGGGGGGCCTGGGCGCACAAGGCGGCGATCTCATCGGGAGCCAGATCCAACGGCGTTGTCATAGCGCACGCTCATGCAAGTTGCGTACCTCAGCTCTAAGCTGAGTAGTTACTAAATATTAACTATTGCCGCTCATATAGGCAACTGGGTGAAATAGATGGACCGGATCCTGATTATGGCAGCAGCGGGAGGCATCTAGCCATGTTGAGATTTCCGATCATCGACCTACTGGACGAAGCTGATTGTTATCACTATTTGCTTGAGCTGTTGCATTCTGATGGGTTGGGCTGTCCGCATGGTCATGACCTACCGGCGAATCAGGCGCCGCACAAACATGAGCGTGGCGTCGTAGCCAGTTATCGCTGCCGTAGCTGCCATGCTGTGTTTAACCTCTTCAGTGGCACGCTGTTTTCCGGCACGAATTATTCCTGCCGTATCCTGGTCTTGTTCCTGCGCGGTGTCGTCTGTGGTCTACCCACCAGGCTCTTGGCCGATGAATTGGGTGGTGACTACCGCACCTTATTGGCTTGGCGGCATCGTTTGCAAACTCATGCCCTCGCTACACAACCAGATGAGGTGCTCGCTGATCGGATAGTCGAGACTGCTGAACTGTTCCAAAATGCAGGCGAGAAGGGCACGCCCCACGCAACGG
>JBBSAN010000487.1:0-5669 GCA_038252265.1 Chloroflexia bacterium | reverse complement strand
GGGCGGGGGGGCGCCGCCGCGCGGCGGCGTCGCTGGGAACAGGACACCTTTTTGGATTGTGGCTTTTGGATATTGGATTTTGGTTGTCCGGATCTGCATCCAGAGTCGCGGTGACGCGCGGGACGCGGGCCAGGGTCAGGCGACCGTCGGCCCCTTTTTCCAGGTTGGCGATCTCGAAGCCGGGCCAGCCCCAATGGAGTTCCTGGTTGAGATAAACGGACAAATCGCTTTCCATCATCGTGTTAACCCTCCACCCCGACCCAGACGACCGACCAGCGGTCCTTGACGATCTCCAGCAGGTCTGCGGCGTTGTTGTCGAACAAGGAGTCGGGGTTCAGGGGCAGGTTGCCCCCCTGTAGTTCGCGAGGCAGGAGCATGGCGAAGGTGAAGCGCTGGCGGGCCGGGTCGCTGACCAGCGGGGTGCCATCCAGCAGGAGCGTCACCGTCTGTCCATTCTCGACCCTGGTGATAATCCGCTCGCCCGCCAGCCGGGCCTGGTAGCTGGGTGCGGAGCCGAAGCGCGCCTCGGTGGTGTCCACCGTCACCCGCACGCCGACGATCAGCGGGTCGCCCTGGACGGTGAGAGTCCACGCCTCCCACGGGGTGTCGCCCACCGAGGTCTGCCCGGCGGCCACCAGGGGCTGCTGCGAGGGGCGGGCGGCGCGGCGCTGTTCGGTGCCGAGGGGGGCGGCCAGCACGCAATTCTGCACTTTGGCCTGGGCCAGCACGATCTCCATGCCGCTTTCGACCGCTCCGTCCCCCTGGCCCTTCCAGTAGATCGCCGCCTGCTCCTGCAAGCGCACCGCGCCGTCGGTGTCGCACTCACCCTGCCGCCGTTCCAGCACGGTCAGCCGGGTGTCGTCGGGGTAAGCGGCGACGAGATAGTAGATGATCGGTTGGCCCTGGCTGTCGCCCGCCCGCGCCGGGACGGCCTTGGTGATCGTCTCGGTCAGGATGATCTCGCGGCCCTGGCAGTCGAGCGCGTAACCGGGGCTGATCACCACCTGGCGGTCGCCCTTCGCCCCCTGCACAGCGAAGCCGAGGGCGATGCCCCAGTTGTGGAGGCTGCGGTTGTGCAGCCAGCGGAGTTCCCGCTGGACCGTGGCGGCCTCATTCAGGTCGGTGGCGGCGAGACGCTGGCCGTCAAAATAGGTCACGCGGCTCAGATCGGGAATGTCAGCCTGGCGGGAGGACAGGAAGCTGGGGTCTATCATGGGGTCGGCTCCTGGAAGTTTGTACGCGCAAACAAATTTAAACGGCTGACTGTGCTGATCGGGGTGGCGGCGCGCCGTCCGAACAGACGGATCAGCAATTCCCAGCGCGGCGGCGGCGCGCAGCCATCGACCGGCTCTATCCCCAGCCAACTGACTTGCAGGGTTGGCGGGGCGGATTGTCGGGCAAAGAGGGCAAAACTCCCCCGGTCCCCGTGCGCGAGGAGCAGCCGGAAGCGGAAGCCGCCTGCGCTTTCCTCGGCCAGCGAAGGGATGAGGAAGATCTGGCGGAGCGCCGACAAGCTGCTGGCCTGACTCCCGCCCAGCACCAACGTGGCTTCGTAATAGGGCGTGCCGACAAATCCGGCATCGCGGGTGTCCACCCACGTCTGGAGGCCGAGAAATTGCGCTCTCTGTGGTTGCCAGGGTTCCCAGGGCTGTTCCTTCGGCGTGATCCCGGCGGCGATGTGCGGGCGGGTTTGCGCCTGGGCGTACTGACGCACGCTCAGATCCAGCCATCCCTCATCAATCAGGCCGTTTTGCAAGCGCACGGCCAGCAGCGGCACGTCCAGCCCCAGGCGCACCGCATCGGCCCGCTGCCAGGCGAAAGACGGGCGCTCACGTCCTGGAGGATTGGTGCAGGGTGCCCATTCGTGCCCGGCTTCGCGCGGCCCCAGGTCTTCGTCATAGCGCATGACCAGGGTGATCGGCGTGTTGTCGGGGATCGGGCGACCACCCTGCGGGCCGCCGACCGCATGGTTGCCCGTCAGCACAATTTCGTGCCCACGCGCATCGTAGGCTAGACCGGGGGCGATCAACACGGTATTGCTCCCTTTCGGCCCCATCTGCACGGTGAAGCCGAGGGCGATGCCCCAGGTGTCGTGCAGCCCGATCACATGGAGGCCGCGCAGCGCAGTCAGGTTGTCGTACTCGTCTTGCAGATCGGCGGCCTGGAGGCGCTGGCCTTGATAATGGCGCAGGCGAAAACCGAGCGATCCGGCGGGCGGTTCAGGCATGGTTACAGCACCTCAATGGTATGCGTGCCCGCCACCACCAGTTCGAGGGGGCCGACACACAAGTTGCCGCATTGGGCCGCGCCGCCGTTGCCGATCAGGTCCAGCCGCAGCACATGGTCCACGCCCGCCACGCCGTCCAATACCTGCAAAATCTCGGAGCGATAGACATCGCGCCCGAACGGCCAGCCGGGCGGGATCGGCGGCGGCGGGGGAATGGCAGGGGGCGGGGTGGCCGTGGGGGCGAGCAGGGTCACGCCGGGGGGGGGGCTGGCGGTGCTCGTACTTGACGGTGCGGGTGTTGTGGGTGCGGCGACCTGGATCGCGGCTGGCCCCCCGCTCAGCGGGTGCAAAAAGGCGTTCAGGGCGGCGATCACGTCGGCGCGCACCCGTTCTCGGCTGGCCCTCGGCAGCGTCTGCACCTGCGCCTGCACCTGCACGACGACATATTGCGGCCCAACCACCCGCACCTGCGTGCCGAGCAGGCGACGGCGGCCCAGGTAGCGCCGCACCGCCTCCAGCAAGCCTGCGCTGGGTTGCGGTTGGCTGTTCCGCGCATCGGGCACGATGATCACGGTGACGATGCCCGGCGCGGCGAAGCAGGGGTAAGCGGGATGGTGGCCCGGCCAGGCTTTGGCGCGGGCGATAGAGGTGCCGGGGGTCGCCAGGGCCAGCGTCTCGTAATCGGCCACGGTGATGGCGCGGGTGGGCGCTTGCAGGGCCAGTACGGCCCGCCCGGCGGCATGAGTCAGCGTCTCGGCAGCGGCTCCCGCCCCCAACGGGTGGAAGGTGGCGACCGTGCCTGCCACGTCCGCGCCCAGGCTCCCGACCGTCGCCGCATAATGGGCGGCGTGCTGTTGCCCCCAAACCGAAAGGGGGTCGGCGTCGAGCAACGCCCACAGGCCGAGTGCCGTCACGGCGGCTCCGAAGTCGGCAGGGTCGAACAAGAGCCAGTTCCGCAGCGTGGGAGCGATGGTGAGCGGTTGCCCGGCGCGGAGGGTGCCCGCCCCGGCGGCGGTGGCATGGTAGCGGGCGACGATCAGCGCGCCTTCGGGGGGGATGCGCCCCTGATCGCCGTTGCCAAAGATGATCTCGCCGGTTGTCTCGTCCAGCAGGATGTGCGGGCTGCGCCCATCCGAGGCGTCCAGGGCCAGGCGCTCGTGCCAGGGGTGCCACTGCTGGTCGGCCAGGGGTCCGCCCGGCGGCTCCAGGGTGTAGAGATCGAGCGACTGGCCCGCGACTTGCGGCATCGGCAGCTGGAACCGCTGCCCCGGCGTGTTGCTGCTGCGCCCCAGCACGAGCAGGTCGAGGACAATCGCCCCGTCGGTGGTCGGGTCGGGAGCCTGGTAATAGAGCACGCCGACTTCGGGTACCCGGTCGTGGCCCCCGGCGACAAATTCCAACGCGCTGATCTGGCCCGCCCCATCAAAGGCGAGTTTCAGCCGCGCCTGGCTCGGCGTGGTCGGCGGGGTGCCGGTGATGGTTGCTCCGGTCTGGATCGTATAGACCATCTGGCGGGGCACGGCCTGTTCCAGCCGGGCGGCGTTGAGGGTGACGCTTGCCACCTGAGGCGGCGAGTCGTATGCGCCGCTCACCAGCCGGGCACGCAGGTAGTAGCGGGCCGGGCCGCCACTGCCTGCATCCAGCAGGGTCAGCGCGGCGGGCAGGCGGAGCGTTACGGAGCCGTCCAGGGTTAGCGCCCGTGTGTCGTCGCGCACGGCGGGCGCGGCCAGGTCGGTCCAGCCGCTCGCGCCGTAGAACTGCCAGGTTAGCCGGATGCTGTGGTGCTGCAACGGATCGGGCAGGGTGGGCGCGGGGACCGAATGATCGGGGCGCGGGGCGCAGGGCGGTAGTGGCGGCAGCGGGCGGCGGCAGGCGGCCTCCTGCGCGGCGGCTTCTGCCAGCAGGCGGCGGCGTTCGTCGGCTCCACTGTGCCCACCGCTGAGGGCGAAGGCCAGTCGCACCGGCTGGTTAGGCGGCAACGGTGCGTCGAATCCGAGCCAGAGCGCTGCGCCGGGGTGCGGGTCGTCACCGAACGCGGCGAACCCGCCTTCTTCGACCCAATGGCGGGTATAGTCCTGCGGCGGGGCAGGGTCGGGCGCGGTCTGCACGAGGATGGCGCGGAGGACGGCGGGCACGGCGTGGAGCGACTCGACGGTGCGGAACGGGAGGGTGGTGCCCTCGGCGGTGGTGACGTTGAAGGTGACCCCGGCGGGCACGTCCACCTCGGCGGGTGGGGCCAGGGCCAGCAACGCCGTTGCCGCCTGGGGCGGGGCGGGGGTGATGCCGACCAACGCCAGGAACTTGCGCCGGTGCGTGTCGGGCACGCGGTTGAGTTGGTAGACATCTTGCTCGACCAGCCAGGCCAGCAGTTCGATCAGGGTGATGCCCGGATCGTGGACGTTATGATCGGTCCAGCGCGGAGCGGAGCGCGGGATCATCGCCCGTGCTTCTTCGACCAGATCGGCCCAGCTTCGCGTATCGAGATCAGGCAGCGGTAGCGGCATCGCTCAGTCCTTATTGCTCACGGGCGCGGATACGCACCTGCATCGGCCCGGCGACCACGATGCGGTCGCCCGGCACCGGAACGGTTTCCCCTTGCGGGGTGCCGTCCAACAACAAATCGAGTTCTTGCACATAATCCACGCCGGGCACGGTCTCCAGCACGGCGGCCACATCGGACAGGTAGACGGCGCGGCCAAACGGCCAGCCGCCCCCGCCCGGCCCGCCCGTCAGCGGGTGGAAGAACGCTTCGAGCGCCTGGCGCACCGCCACCCCGACCGGCCCGGCCTGGTTCAGGTCCACCGGCGCGACGATGGCGGCCACGCTCACCGGCAGGTAGGTCGGCCCGGTGACGAACAGCCCGCCCAACCCTGCCGGGGCGTGGGCCAGCACGAAATCCTGCACGGCCCGGCGCAGGCCGAAGGAGGGGTAGGGGCGCGCCTCCTGGCCCCAGGGCACGATGATCAGGGTGACCCAGCCGGGCATGTGTCGCCCGCTGGAATGGGTGGTGGTCAGGGCGCGGGCGACGGCCACGCCGGGCGAGGCTTCGTGGGCCAGCGACTCGTAGTCGCGCCCGGCCAGCGCCCGCTCCCGGTGGCGCAGGGTTTGCGGCCCGCGCACCCGGATCTGATCGGTGGTTTCGCCGTCGGCCCCGCCCTCGGCGGCCTGCGGGTTGGTCACGCCGCTGACGTAGGGAATACCGCCCAGCAATTGGCTCACGGCTCCTGCCACGACATTGCCCGCCGCCCCGCCCCCGGCGCGATAGACGCGGGCGATCACGTTGTCGGTGCCTGCAGGGAGCAGCCGCCCGTTGACCCCGTCGCCAAAGATGGCCCGGCCTCGTGAGCGCTCGATCATATAATGACGGTCGTTCGGCCCTGATAGATAGAGATTGGGCTGTCGCCTCCAGCGCACCCACACTTCCTGCGCCCGGCGGTTGGCG
>JBBSAN010000486.1:0-5671 GCA_038252265.1 Chloroflexia bacterium | reverse complement strand
GAGGTTGATGCTCATGAGGAAACGCCAGTCCGCCAGGGTGGCATCTTCGACGTTGCTGGTCTTGCCGACACCGGCGTTGTTCACCAGCAGGTCCAACTTGCTATAGGTCTGAAGAGTCGTGCTGATGACCTGCTGCCAGTCGTCCTCACTGGCAACATCATGCCGAATGAAGATGGCAGCACCGCCGGACGACTTGATCTCATCGACCACCTGGCGACCTTCCTCTTCTTTGATATCGGTGACGACTACACTGGCACCTTCCGCGGCAAGCAGGACGGCGCAGGCCTTGCCGATGCCGAGCGCGCCGCCGGTTACGATAGCTACCTTACCTTGAACGCGGTTCATGTTGTATCCCTCTCAATTGTGGATGGGCGGCTGCGGGTCCGCGCCGACCAATGGCTGGGCGGGAATCACGGCAGAGACTCGCCCTATTGTCCCGCTTTACGAGCGGGAGCGCCCCGGTGATCTCGCTCGTTGCCGGCGATGCAATTACCTGACGGTCAACCCTCGCGTATCTTGATCCTCAAACGGAGCAGCCGCCGGGGTACTGTCCAGTTAACCAAAAATGGGGCCACCCTTGGCGGCAAGGGGGGGGACGACCCCCATTTCCAACCCCTTAATTGGAGAATTGCAGCCCTGCGCGGGCAAATCGGGGCGCAAGTGGGGAAGATTTTCCAGCCGAATTGTTAACTGGACAGTACCCACAACACTTCTCCATTAAGAGCGAAAGTCGGGCCGCCCCTGTGCACTCTCAGCGCAAGCCTGCTCTCAAGCGCACCCGCGAGGTCCTGCTAACGGGCAGGGGTCGCCGCTTCGCTCAACGAATCAAGGGCGGCTCTGAACGCATCGAGATGGCCCTTCTCATCGTTGCCTATTTCTGTGAACAGGGCGGCGGCGGCTTTGTCGCCCACCGCGGCAGCCTGCTCGGCAAATTGGGGGTACATGGTGGTCACTTCGTATAGCTCCCCGCCGATCGCCGCTTGCAGGTTAGCGGTGTCGGTACCCCACAGGCCGAGCACGGTGGCTTCCTCGGCGAAATGCTCCAGGCGTTCGACGTTGGCGATTTTCTCGTAAAGATCGGCTAGTTCGGGCGTGCCGTTCTCACGCGCTTGTTTGGCGAAGCTCATGTATTTGAGGTAGGCAAAGGCTTCACCGTGCAGCGCAGTTAGCAGGTTCTCTTTAGTTTGCGTGTTCATGTCATACTCCTATTCCATCTATTGCGGTCTATCGCAGGCGGGCGCCGACCGGATTGAACGATCCGTACCTGCCTGTTCTGCGCTACGTTCAGGTTTCATTCACGCGGGTCGGCACGTCTGGCGGCGGTTCGCACGCGCTGAACACCTTCCCCCGCGTGATGAAGTGCATGTCAACCAGGCCCTCCAGCGAGAAGCCCTCCGCCGCGCCGGCCCCGGCGTCGATGATCAGCTGGGTGTGCTGCCAGCGGCTGTACTGGTCAGCGCCGATGTAGAACGGGCTGCCGCCGATCGCGCCAAGCAGCACATCGTTGTCGCCAACCTGTAGTTCCCCCTGATGGAAGCATAGGGGGGCGCTGCCGTCACAACACCCCCCCGACTGGTGAAACATCAGCGGGCCGTATTCCGCCGTGAGTCGCGCGATCAGCGCAAGCGCCGCCGGTGTCGCGACGACTAGATCGGCTACAACATCGGCTTTCTCGACGGGCGCAGCCATCGTCGTCTTACCTTTCGCTGAAGAAGCCCAGCGCCTTGGGGCTGTAGCTCACCAGCATACACTTCGTCTGCGAGTAGTGATCCAGCATCATCTGGTGGTTCTCGCGGCCCACGCCCGAGCCCTTGTACCCGCCGAAGGCGGCTCCGGCGGGATAGAGGTGGTAGCAGTTCACCCAGACGCGGCCGGCCTGAATGCCACGGCCCATGCGATAGGCGCGGTTGCCATCGCGCGTCCAGACTCCGGCGCCGAGGCCGTACAACGTGTCGTTGGCGATCGCCAGCGCCTCGTGCTCATCCTTGAATGTGGTGACGGCTAGCACCGGGCCGAAGATCTCTTCCTGGAAGATGCGCATGGCGTTGTCACCCTGGAACACTGTCGGCTGGAAGTAGTAGCCGCCGGCCAGGTCGTCCGCCAGCTGGGCGGGTGCGCCGCCGATCAACAGCCGGGCGCCTTCCTCGCGCCCGATCGCTACATACGAGCCGATCTTCTCCATCTGATTACTTGAAACCTGCGGCCCGATCTGCGTCGCCGTATCGAGCGGGTTGCCCTGGCGGATCTGGGCGATGCGCGCCAGCGCCTTCTCCATGAAGGCGTCGTAGATCGACTCCTGGACCAGCGCCCGTGACGGCGCGGTGCAGACCTCGCCCTTGTTGAAGGCGTAGAGCACCAGCCCCTCGACGGCCTTGTCCAGGTAGTCATCGTCCTCGGCCATAACGTCGGCGAAGAAGATGTTCGGCGATTTGCCGCCTAGCTCCGTCGTGGAGGGGATCAGGTTCTGCGCGGCGTACTGCATAATCAGCCGCCCGGTGGTCGTCTCGCCGGTGAAGGCGATCTTGGCGATGCGCTTATTGGCGGCCAGGGCCTTGCCGATCGAGGCGCCCGGGCCGTTGACGACATTGAGTACGCCGGGGGGCACGAGGTCGCCGATCACTTCCATCAGCTTGAGCAGGGACCAGGGCGTCGGCGATGCCGGCTTGACCACCGTGCAGTTGCCCGCGGCGAGGGCCGGGGCGATCTTCCAGGCAGCCATCAGGATGGGAAAGTTCCAGGGGATGATCTGGCCGACCACGCCGAGCGGCTCATGGAAATGGTAGGCCACCGTGTCATGATCGATCTCGCTGCTGCGGCCCTCCATCGAACGCGTGGCGCTGGCGAAGTAGCGGAAGTGGTCGGCGGCCAGCGGAATATCGGCGGCCAGGGTCTCGCGCACCGGCTTGCCATTCTCCCAGCTTTCGGCCACCGCGAGCATTTCGCGATTGGCGTCGATGGCATCGGCGATCGCATTGAGGACGCGGGCGCGCTCGGTCAGGCTGGTCTTGCCCCAGGCCGCGCGCGCCGCGTGGGCAGCGTCAAGGGCCGCCTCGATATCTTCGGGCGTGGAGCGGGCGACCTGGCAGAACGGACGACCGTTCACCGGGCTGAGGTTATCGGCATATTGGCCCTGCGCGGGCGCAACCCAGCGCCCGCCAATATAGTTATCGTAGCGCGGTTTCAGGGTGACGAGACTTCCGGGCTCGCCGGGGCGTGCGTAAATCATGGAACATCTCCTTTGAGGGTGCCCTGTGTGGCAGGGGTGGGACATTGGCCGGCCTGAAAGACAGGCGCGCCATACTCGGAGTAATACAAACGAGCAATCAAGATAGTGTATTGATTGCTCTATTATCGTTGGCGCGAAGTAGGTGGTGGCTCCCTGGCACAGCTGGGGCGGACGGGCGAGTGCCACTAACATTCGTGACGATCACTCTGCTGGCCCATCTCTAACTGTAGCGAGGCGCGGTTACAAAGTGGGTATAAAGGGGCATACAAACGGTGACGAACGCACGGCCAAGCACCCCGGCGCGTGCCGGAGGCGGCGTCCCGCGCTGCGGATGAGCTAGAGCAGGGCCACTTCCAGCAGAAGTGGCCCCGCCCTGGTGAGCAGTTCGCCGGGCGAGAATAGCAGCGCTGGTCGCGCCTGCCAGGCCAGGATGAAGGAGACTATCACCAGGCCGTTCAGCACGGCACCGCCGACCAGGAGCCAGCGACGGTAGAGCAGGATCCGCATAGGGCACCAACATTGGCGCTTTCTTTAGCAGCGGCAGCCTTCTCAGGCGATCGGTTGTTAGCAGCAGCCATACAACGAGGCTTGTTGCGCGGGCGAAGTGCTGCGCGCTCGGACGGCAAGAACTCTAGGAGGGTCGGCTTTAACATAACAAGGCGGTTTGTGCCTGCTGTTGCACCTGGACAGCGCGCCCGCGCTGCAACGCCTGCACATTGATGATGATGTAGGTTAGGGTATTGAGGTTATGCACCGCTTGCCGATTGCGTACTTTGGGCCGTTCGATCCCCCAGGCGGTGGCCTGGCTGTTGATCCGTTCGGCACTGGTCCGCTGCCGATAGAGTGCCGCGTACTCCGCACTCGCCCGATCCAACTCCACCCGCTGCCGCTCGCCCGTGCTGATGTTCAGGTACTTGATGCAGCCTGGTTCCTTGGCGAACTGCTCGTGCGCGCCAGTGGCTCCCGTCGGCTGCGGGTGCAACACCGGGCCGCAGAAAATCTGGGCCTGGTACCCGCGCGTGTGCTCAAAGCGGTACGACGGCACCATCGCCTGCCCAATCGGGCCGCGCGGCGTCCCCTCCTCCAGCCGTTCCGGGGCAAGGGCCCGCGCAAGTTCAGCGGGACGGCGGCCACCCCGCCCGGCGCGGCACACCGATCATCGACGTACCCGGCGTCGAAGGCCGCATCCGCCGCCACATTCGGCGGCGGATGCCCCACCATCTGGCTGACTTGCGCATAGACCGGCGTGTAGTACGTCACATCGACCTCATTAAAGGGCAGCGTAACCTCGGCCACCACCACATCACCCTACTGCGGATCGAGCGCCGTCGCGATGCCGGTGCCGTAGCCCCACAGGTATTGCTTCCGTTCGCTGGTGGGGCCATCGGCGCGCTCCTGATTGGTGCTGCGTTTGACCCCCAGCCGACAGTCGGGATCGCCGCTGGGTTGTCGCGCCGGGTCATAGCGTTCCGTGACACAGGCTTTAGGGTTATTGGCCTGGACCCAGGCATAAATATGTTTGACATCGATCGCCACGGTGGTGCCCAAATCCGGGATGGCCTGCCGCAAGGCCTGAACGGTGGCCCGCAACAAGGCCTGGAGGATCGCCGGGTCGAGGGTGCGTCGTTGGTGGCGCAGCCACCGCGCACCGGGCACGGGACGCGCGACAGCGAAGCCGTAGAGCTGGGTGGGGTCGCGCACCGGGCGGAAGCCCAATTCCAGCACCAGCAGCGGATGCTCGACGAGGAACGTCCGCAACTGGGTGATATAAGCCTTATGTTCACACCGTTTGACCAACAACGCCTTCACATAGGCGGCAACGGGGTGGGGCGCAGGGCCGGGCCAGGGGGTAAGCGTGCTGCGGTCGGACACCTGCGACCAATCAAGCAGGGCAAAGAAGGCGCGGTAGTGTTGGACGACGGGATCGTGATCGCGCAACAACGTCAGGACCGACTGGTCAAGCCGGCCAGGGGGCGGTATCATAGCAGAGGGCTCCTGGGCAGAGGGATTGAGTGGTATCAATGACTCTGCGCGGGAGTTCTGTTGTTGTCAAGGTGCTACGTTATGTTAAAGCCGACCCTCTCCGTAAGGCCCGAACACCGCTCCCGAACCGGCGCGGTGTTCTTGCTTGGGATAGCCGCACGGCAGCGCTCGTGCCGGTCTGCACACCATGCTTTACCCTCTACTCGCTCAACTCGTCTCGTTGTTCTTTGACCTGTTCACCACCGTTCGTCGCCCCGATCCGCAGAAGGATCGCGAAATCCTGCTGTTGCGCCAGCAGTTGCGTATCCGGCCACGCCCTCACCCGACCGCCCCACACCTCTCGCGCTGGGCGAAACTTGGTCTGGCGGTTCTTGCTGCTAAATTTACGGGCCTCGGGCGGGGGGCCAAAACCAAATTGAACCAGGTGCTGCTGCTGTTCAAGCCAGACACCGTGCTGCGTGG
>JBBSAN010000485.1:0-5688 GCA_038252265.1 Chloroflexia bacterium | reverse complement strand
CCCCCTGACGAGGCACCCTGTGGACAAAAGAAACCGGCCCAACCCCCCGCCCCCACCCCCCCGGCCTGACACAGGCACGCCTGTCGTCAAGCAGGTGCGGCAACTGCGGTCCCGCCAGGAGCGGGAGCGCACGGGCACCTTCTACATCGAGGGAGCGCGGATCGTGGCCCAGGCGGTGCAGGCTGGGGCGGAGATTACTCTCGGCGTGGTCGCCCCCAACCTGATCGCCGGGGAGCACGCGGCGGCCACGGTGGCGGCCTTGCGCGGGACGGGCGCGCCGGTGGTCGAGGTGAGCGTCCCGGCCTTCGAGAGCATTTCATTCAAAGAGAACTTGCAGGGCATCGGCGCAGTGGTGCGGGTCCACACCGAAGGGCTGGATGCCATCGCCACCGGCGGGCCACGACTGTGGGTTGCCCTCGACGGAGTGGGCAATTCGGGCAACCTGGGGGCGATCATGCGGACCTGCGACGCCGTCGGCGGGGCGGGGCTGATCCTGCTGGGCACCACCACCGACCCCTACCACCCCGACGCCGTGCGGGCCAGCATGGGATCGCTCTTTGCCCTCCAGATGATCCGGGCCAGCTTTGCCGAGTTCGTGGACTGGAAGACAGCCCACGGCACCACGGTGATCGGCACCTCGCCCGCCGCCACGCAGGACTACCGCGCCGTCGCCTATCCCTCGGCGGCGATCCTGCTGATGGGCAGCGAACGCACCGGCCTTTCGCCCGTCCAGCAAGCGGCCTGCGACCAACTGGTGCAGATCCCGATGGTCGGCACCGCCGACTCGCTCAACCTGGGGGTGGCAACGAGTATTGTGCTATACGAGATCTTCTACCAGCAGCGGCAGCAGGCGGTACAGAACGGCTAACCGGGCGTTACGCCTGCGAGAGTACCCCCATATTTGAGGAAGGTTTTGTACCAGAGGCAACCCGCGCCTTGCGAAGAAGGAAGGAGACCCTGATGAAGGTTCAGCACCTGTTGCTCCTGGCATTGGCGGCGATCCTGATCCTGGCCTACGGCGACCACTCTCCCAGCCCCCTGGCGACCAACTCCGCCCCGGTCCTGGCCGCCCCCGCCCCCCAGCCCATCGCCAGCCGTCCCGATCTGACCACCACCCCCACACCGAACCCGGACCCCGAGTTTGCGATTCTCCAGTATGTGATCAACACGCACCCCAACTGGAACTGCCAGGGACCGACCGGCACACCCGGCCACCGCCAGATCACCAATTGCGGTCCCTACGGGAACCCGACCCACCCCACCAGCGGCTATGTCGATAATTATGGCAACGCGAGCGTAGCGCGGGCCGAATGGAACAACCGACGGACCCTGGCCCAGAGTCTGTACCCCAGAGTTACCGATATGCCGTACAACGGCTATGCAGGGTATCATGCCAACAACACCGCCTTCCCCAATGCCCACTATGAGGAGTATTACGTGGGGTCAGTCTGGGTGCTGGGCGCGGTCAGCAGCGACGATACGCAGTTCTGGGGCGGTCCCTACGTGGCCCGTGCGATGATGGATGCCGCTGCGGCGCTGGGCTACCTGCCGGGCGGGGGGATCACCCCCACAATCACGCCCACCCCGCCGCCCTGCTGCAACGGCCTGAGTGCATCGGGCGCAGCAGCGTGCATCGTCGGCGGAAATTACGACTACAACTTCTCGGTGGATAATGCGTGCTTTGGTAATGTTTTCGGCACCGTCACCGTCTATCGCGAATTATCGGCCAGCCCAACCGGACCCTGGACCGTTTACGACTCGCAGGGGCCAACACTGATGACATTTCCTGCGGGGAGTACCACCATCATCAATAACCATTTCGCGCCCGGCCCGGTGCCCCCGCAATACCAGTGGTGGCGCGTGCGGCTGCACTTCGAGCAGTATTGTCCGCCCCCGTTAGACTTCGTCACCGGGGCGCAGCCGGTCTGCGCGACCGGTGCAACGGGGACCCCGAGCCTGCCCACCGGCACCCCCACAGCCACTCCCACCCCCGCGTGCTGCAATGGCCTGAGCGCGTCGGGCGCATCGGCCTGCATCCTGGGCGGCTACTATGACTACGGCTTCTCGGCCAGCAACACCTGCCCCAACGCCATAGTGGGCGGCGTCAGCGTCTACATGGAAGTGTCGGCCAACCCGAACGGCCCATGGACCGGTTACACCGGCGTCGGCCCCTACACGCAGAACTTTCCTACAGGATCAACCTATATCAGCAACCACTTCAGCCCCGGTTCGATCCCATTGCAGTACAACTGGTGGCGAGCGCGGCTACACATCGAGTATGGCTGTCCGCCCCCGGTCGACTTCGCCACAGCGCCCAACGCGATTTGCGAATCGCGCCCCAGTGTCACCCCGACCCCGCCGACAACGACGCCAACCTGGACCCCCAGCGGCCCGCCAACCTTCACGATCACGCCGACCGCTACCGGCACCCCGCCCACGCCCGGCCCGATCACCTTTAACGATGTGCCGCCGGGCAGCACCTTCTACGCCTATGTGCAGTGGATGGCCTGCCGGGGCACTGTGGGCGGGTATCCGTGCGGCGGGGCGGGCGAACCGTGCCCCGGCACGTATTATCGCCCGAATAACAATGTGACGCGGGGGCAGCTTGCCAAGATCGTTGCCAACACCGCCCAGTACAGCGAAACGCCCACGGGCCAGACATTCGAGGACGTGCCGCCCGCCAGCACCTTCTATCCCTGGATCGAGCAGATCGCCAGCCGGGGGATCGTGGCGGGCTACCCCTGCGGTGGAGCCTTCGAGCCATGTGTACCGCCGAGCAACCGCCCCTACTTCCGCCCGAACAACGCCACGACGCGGGGACAGATCGCCAAAGTCGTCGCCGAAGCGCGAGGCTACACCGACCCGATCACGACCCAGAGTTTCGAGGATGTGCCGCCAAACAGTACGTTCTACCTCTATGTCGAGCGACTGGCGGGCCGGGGTATCCTCGGCGGCTATCCCTGCGGCGGCCCGTTCGAGCCGTGCGTCGGGCCGGGCAACCGTCCCTACTTCCGCCCCAACAACCCGGCCACGCGCGGCCAGCTCGCCAAGATCGCCACTCTGGCCTACGGTGGGCCGTGACGAGCAGTGAGCAGTGAGCAGCGAGTGACGAGTGACGAGTGACGAGTGGTTAAGGGGGCGGGTGCTGAATGGCACCCGCCCCGGCCACCAGGGATGATCACGCCGTATGACCGATAAAATCATCGCCCGCATCCTGCGGGAGAGCGGGATCGCCAACCTGCTGGATGTACTCGGCCAGGATCTGGCCCCGACCGATCTCCAATCGCTGTTGCTCGCCGTGTTCCATCGCCGGGCGGCGCAGCAGACCCCGCGCCGCGTGCTGGAACAGTACGAGCGCAACCCGTTTGTCCGCCCTGCTCCGGTGGCGGTCGGCGCGCTGCTGGCGCTGGATCGGATCGCGCTGGACCTCGCGGTGCCGCCGTTCGAGGCGCTGGATCTGGCCCCGCTGGCCCCGCTGGGTACCTGCTCGGCGCTGGCCCCGCTCGACCAGAACCGGGTGGTCACCACGATCCGCAATACCGAGGTGGTGGCGGACGCGACCAACGTGCTGGCGCTGGAATGTGCGCTGCGCCGCCGCGCCGGACGGCAGGCGAAACCCCTCGACCCCGGCCCGGTGCGGCTCTGCGCCAGCCACCGGCTGACGCGGGCGCAGCAGTATAGCGGGCCGCACCTGCGCGCCCACTTTCGCATGTTCAGCCTTTGCACCGCCGGGCGGGCGACCGGTCCCGGCGCGTTCGAGACGGCGACGCTGATCGAACAGGTCAC
This sequence comes from Chloroflexia bacterium, assembly GCA_038252265.1. Classification (GTDB taxonomy): domain Bacteria; phylum Chloroflexota; class Chloroflexia; order QHBQ01; family JAICKM01; genus JBBSAN01. The sequence goes on along the minus strand of JBBSAN010000485.1, from coordinate 1,902 downwards.
CTTCTACCTGCGCTTTCTCCTGGCGGCGGGGGCACAGGGCTACCGCCTGGCCGATCTGCGCATCGCCTTCATCCCCCTGGCCGACGAGGCGGCGCGGGAGCAGTTGCAGCAGGAGGTGATCACCCCCCTCGCCGCGCAGTTCCCCACCGCCCGGCTGGCGATCGACCCCCACCCGACGACCGTGGCGGGGTATTACGAGTGGGTCCGCTTCCAGATCTACGCCTGCGATCCGCAGGGGGACGAACACATGCTGGGCGACGGCGGGTTCACCGACTGGACCCGGCAACTGCTCAGCGATGGGCGCGAACGGCTGCTGACCAGCGGGATCGCCACCGAGCGGATCGCCACCCTGTTCCAGCCAGAAGACATTAGACATTAGAAATTAGAAATCAGAGTTTAGCTGTCCGTTATCCGGTGATGCAGCGAGTGCTTGAGCAAGCTGTACCAGCACCAGCGGTGGCTGATGTCTAATTTCTAATGTCTGATTTCTTTAAAAGCGTGACAGATGGTGTATCATAGGGTAGGTGCGTGGCGCGCCACGATTCCAGGCGGACGGAGGACAGGGTAGCGATGAAGATCCGGGCGATCACCTTCGGGGCGGGGCTGCACGAGCGCGAGCCGGGGGTGCGGCTGATCCCCACGCTGGGGCACGCCGCCCGCGCCGCCCGCGCCGCCTACGCCGACCTGGGGGTGGAGGTGCAGACGATCCGGCTGGCGACGCCGCCGCTGCCCCAACTGCTGGCTGCGCCGGGGGCCGAGGGCGACCCGGTGCGCCTGGCCCTGGCGCTGGAAGCGCAATGCCGCGACGCGGAGATCGGTTTCTGCGCCCTGGGGCCGGTGCCCGCCGAGCGGAGCGGGGCCACGCTGAGCCTGATCAGCCGCCTGCCCGACGTGATCGCGGCCACGGAGCACGTCTTCGCCAGCGTCCAAGTCGGTATGGCCGAGCGGGATGCCGGGGGCACAATCCACGGCTACGTCAACCTGGAGGCGGTGCGGCGCACCGCCGAGGCGGTGGCGGCCATCGCTGCCGGGACGCCCGACGGGCTGGGGAACATGCGCTTTGCGGCCCTTGCCAACTGCCCGCCGCATATCCCCTTCTTCCCCGCCGCCTACTATCTACCCGATGCCGACAGCCGCCCCACCCTGACCCTGGCACTGGAAGCCGCCGACGTGGCCCTGGCCGCCTTTGCCGGGGCCGCGACCCTGGCCGAAGCGCACGACCGGCTGGTGGGGGCGCTGGAAGCGGTCAGCAGCCAGATCTGCCCGGTGGCCGCACACATCGCGGGTGAGTACCGGCTGCGTTTCGCCGGGCTGGACCTGTCGCTGGCCCCCGCACCGGGGCCGGAGCAGAGCATCGGGCGGGCGTTCGAGCGGCTGGCGGGCGGGCCGTTCGGCACGGGCGGCACCCTGGCGATGGCGGCCTTCTTCACCGGGGCGTTGCGAGCGGCGCAAGTGCCGCGCACCGGCTTTTCCGGCCTGATGCTGCCGGTGCTGGAGGACGATGTGCTGGCCGCCAGCGCCGGGGCGGGCGTGGTCGATGTTCACAGTCTGCTCCTTTTTTCGGCGGTGTGCGGCCTGGGGCTGGACACCGTGCCGGTGCCCGGCGACGCCACCCCCGCCCAACTGGCCGGGGTAATCGCCGACATGGCCGCGCTGGCGGTGCGCCTGGACAAGCCGTTGACGGCCCGGCTGATGCCCGCTCCCGGCAAAGTCGCCGGGGATGCCGTGGCCTGGGATTTCTTTTCGGTGGGCCAGAGCCGCGTTCTGCCCCTGCGCCCCCACACGCCCGGCCTGCTCGACGCGGCATTGGAGGCCGGAGAGATGCTGCTGCTATAGGGGATGGGGGATGGGGGTTGGGGGGGTGGGGCGTGGGGTGTTGTGTTTGGGGTGTGGGGTGTGGTG
>JBBSAN010000484.1:0-5701 GCA_038252265.1 Chloroflexia bacterium | reverse complement strand
GGGTTGTTCACCTGCACGCGCATCGACTCCATGCTCTCGTAGAAGTCAATGCCGTCCTGGCTGGGGTCGAACACGCCGCCGGTTTCCACATCGCCGCCCGCATCGTCCTCAATAACCACCGTCGGGGGCACGCGCCCACCCGTGCCGATGACGACCGGCGTGGGCAGCGGATTGCCGCTGGAAAGCAAGCTGACCGTCACCGTGCCCAGTTCGGTCTGGGTCAGGTTGGTCAGGCCGCCGCTCCCACCGGCGCGGAACTCGTTCACCCGCCCGTTGACGGCCACCAGATCGCCGACCGCCACCGTGGGAGCCGACGAGGTAAAGACGAAGATGCCTTCCGAAGTCGAATCATTGGCATCCGGCAGCGGGTCCTGCATAAAGAAGCCGTTGGTGCGCAGCGCGGTGACGATGCCCTGCACATTCGACACCAGCGTGTTGCTGTAGGTCGAAATATGACTCGCGCCCTCAATGTCGTGGATGCGCGGAGCCGGAGGGAGGGGGGTAGGGCTGAGCGTGGGCGTGTTCGTCGGCCCACCGGGGGTATTTGTGGGGCCACTGGTCGCCGTGTTCGTGGCGGTGGCCCCCGCGTTCGCATCCATTGTTACATCATCGAAATAGAGTGTAATAGAACTGGCCGTCGAAGGCGCGCCAAAGAGCCGCAATTCCGCGAACGCTGCCGTGGCGGGCGAGGTGGCCGTGCCGGTCACCTGGACCCAGGTGCCGGTCGGCGTCGTGACCAGGTTCGTGTCAGCGGTCGAAAGCTGCGATCCGCCACTACAGGCGACGTACCAGGCCACCCGGATACGGGCGCTCGCCAGGTTGGTCCCCGCGGGCACATTAATCCAGCCCCCCCAGGTATAGGAGGTGCTGGCGCTGACCGGAATACGCAGCCCCCCGGAACAGTTGCCGCCACCTGCTGCGCCGCTCGAGGAACCTGCTGTAGCGTTGGTGGTCACCGCTGCGGCAAAGTTGCCGCTATGGACCGGGCTGGTGATGACTGTGATCGTGCCGCTGCCCTGGGCGGCCCAGCCGGTAGTCGTACCGCTTTCGAAATCTCCATTCGTCACCAAATTCAGAGGGGCCGTGCTCCCCCCACGCAGCGAGGGTTGGGCGGCCAGGCTCGCCCGAGGGGTGATGGTCAGCCCCACCAGTACTAGCCCCAGCACCAGCAGAGCTAAAATCCCCCCGATAGCCAGCACATCACGCTGGAGTGTTGTTTGTTTCCTTTGTTGCATAAGACATGCTCCTCCCTAAACAGATGATGACGGGGGGATGGACCGATGAGGAGAAAGTGCGTCCGATCCCAACCGCCGATGGTCAGCGCCCAATAGCCCACAATTATACCCCGCCGGGCTAGCCAGCGCAAGGCAAAAACCTGGGTCATGATCAGCCCGGGGCGGCTTGACCATGACCCTCAACCCTTTTATTGTACCCACCGCGTGTTAACAGCGGATTAGCGGGTTATTAACAAGCTGTTCAGCTTTCGGGTTGGCCGGGATCCCGCTCGTCAACTTCCATTTCGCTGACCAGACGTTGGGGGCGGGCGGCACGTTCGGTCGCCTCGGCATAGGTATAGCTGCTGTTACGGAGGTAGCTGACCAGCGCCGTCTCGCTGGTCAGGACAAAACGGACAAACCCGGCTTCGGCAGTCTCGTATTCACTGGCCCCGCCGGGCAGGATCACCGCCGGATCGGGATTTGGCAGGTGCCGCGCCGCAAGTTGCGCACACATATTACCGAACACAGCGACCACTTCGGCCTGGTGCTGAGGTGTCATCGGCTGAAGCTTCAGCGGTAGATGCAGCGACGACCCCAGCGTGTGGAGGGTATAGAACAGGCTATCTTCCAGCGCCAGCACGCGCGGGTCCACACTCCAGGCGCGACCGGGGCCACCGGCCATCCCATAATGGAGAGCCGCGACCAGATTGCGCACGACCAGTAACACCCGCAAGAACGATCGTTCGACTTCCACCGGATGGACATAGTGCAGCACCGGCAAGCGGCGATGGGCTTCGGCCAGAAAAAGCAGGTCCAGGTTGATCGTCCGCAGCAGATCGGCCAGCGCCTCGAAGTTCTGCGGGTAGAGGTAGCGGGTCAGCATCGGCAGCCCAGACACCTGCCCGGCGGTCTCCTCGTTCAGCAACACCGCCAGCACGGCCTTGCGCTGGAGGACCGGATAGACTTCCAGCACATAGGCGATGCTCAACGACAGGACGCCCACCCCGCTGAAGCTCTCGATCACGGCGACCAGCCGCAGCAGGGGGTGAACGGGCTGCTCATCGCCGAACCCGGCGGTGCTCAGGGTGATACCGCTGAAGTAGAACGCATCACCCCAGCCCGGCACCGTGGCCGGGTCCGGCACCCGCAACACGCCCGGCTGGGCGATCCAGGCGGCATAGATCAGCCCGAACCCGACCAGCAACAGGCCCAGCCAGGCAGTCACCAGGGCGGCGATCATCAGCGGCACGGCCTGCCCCAGCACGCGATGCCGCGCCCGCCCGCGCAAAGCGTGAGACAGCCCCCGCAACCCCCGCCACAGGGCGCGTTGCAACCGGCTGCTGAACGGGCTTTCCGCCTGGGGATGCAGCACCGTCAGGAACACATCGAGGAAGACCAGCCCGACCAGCAGCACCCCGGCCAGAGTGACCAGCAACGACGCGATCAGTGGCATCGGCAAGGCGGCATCATTGGAACAACGCCAGCAACGCCCGCTGCTCCGGCGAGAGCGGTAATTGCGGGTTGCGAGGCCGGGGGTAAATCTCGGCGCTATCCCAGAACGGCTGGGGGATGCTGGTCGCCGTGCCCAGGCGCTCGCCGCGCCCCGCCAGGGCGTTGTGCAACTCGTGAGCGTCAAAGAGAAAGGCAAAGGTGATGATCAGCGGGCGAGTCAGGCCGCGCGAAGATACGGCCATCTGCTTCGGCCCGGTGAGCACCAGATAGGTGTCGGGAATAGAGATGAGGGAGAGGTCCAGCACGTTTTCAAGCGCCCCGTACCAGGCGATGTTAACGCTCCGCCCGCCTTGCGGCCCGGACAGAAAGACGCCATCCGTGCTGCGATGATTGGCGGATTTGTTCAGCACGATCCCGAAGACCGCGGCAGCAATATACTCACCGATATGTCCCCACTCGGCGGGCCGCCCGATATGTGACGCGATCACGGCGTCGATGTCGTTCCGTACTTTGAGCAACTGGGCCAGGTGGGCCAGATCATCCACGCCGATCGTCCTCCGTGCAGGCCTCACATGCGAAAGACCCCGAAACTTGGCGGAGGCACGGGGGCGTTGCAGGCTGCCGCCAGCCCCAATGCCAGTACGGCGCGCGTGTCCACCGGGTCGATAATGCCGTCATCCCAGATCCGGGCAGTGCTGTGGTAGGCGTTGCCTTCGGTGCCGTACTTGCTCAGGATGGGGGCCATGAATGCGTCGCGCTCTTCTGGGGTCATATCGTGGCCGTGCGCGTGCAGGTTGTCCAGGCGCACCGTCAACAGCACGTTGGCCGCCTCGCGCCCGCCCATCACCGAAATACGGGCATTCGGCCACATCCAGAGCTGGCGCGGCCCAAAGGCCCGCCCGGCCATACCATAGTTGCCCGCGCCGAACGATCCCCCGATCATCACCGTAAACTTGGGCACGTTGGCGTTGGCGACGGCCATCACCATCTTCGCGCCGTCTTTGGCGATGCCCCGGTTCTCGTACTCGCGCCCGACCATGAAGCCGCTGATGTTCTGCAAAAAGACGAGCGGCACCCGCCGCTGGCAACATAACTCGATAAAGTGGGTCGCCTTCAACGCGCTTTCGGAGAAGAGCACACCGTTGTTCGCCAGGATGCCGACCGGGTAGCCCATGATCCGGGAGAAGCCGCAGACCAGCGTCGGCCCGTACAGCGCCTTGAACTCGTGGAAGCGCGACGCATCCACCAGGCGGGCGATAATCTCATGCACGTCATACGGCTTGCGGATATCATGCGAGATGACGCCGTAGAGTTCCGCCGCATCGTAGGCGGGCGGCTCCGGTGCGGCCACTTCCCACGGGTAATACTTCTGGCGGTAGAGATGGCTGACGATATCGCGGGTGATCGCCAGCGCGTGGGTGTCGTCCACGGCGAAGTGGTCGGTCACGCCGCTGATCCGCGAATGGACTTCGGCCCCGCCCAGGTCCTCGGCGGTCACTTCTTCGCCTGTCGCGGCCTTGACCAGCGGCGGCCCGCCCAGGAAGATCGTGCCGTTGCCCTGCACAATCACCGACTCGTCGGACATGGCCGGGACATAGGCCCCGCCCGCCGTACACGACCCCATGACGACGGCGATCTGCGGGATGCCCTCGCGTGACATATGCGCCTGGTTGTAGAAGATACGCCCAAAATGCTCGCGGTCGGGGAAGACCTCGGCCTGCAAGGGCAGGAACGCACCGCCGCTATCGACCAGATAGATACAGGGCAGCCCGTTCTCCAGCGCGATCTCTTGCGCCCGCAGGTGCTTTTTGACCGTGATCGGGTAATAGGTGCCGCCCTTCACCGTGGCGTCGTTGGCGACGATCACACATTCCTGCCCGTTGACCGCCCCGATCCCGGTGATGATCCCCGCTGCCGGGGCGTCGCCGTGGTACATATCGTGGGCGGCCAGGGCGCTGAATTCAAGGAACGGGGTGCCCCGGTCGCACAGCAGGCGCACCCGCTCGCGCACGGGGAGCTTGTTGCGGGCCCGATGCTTCTTCAGCGCGTCGGGGCCACCCCCCACCTTGACGGCTTCGAGATTGGCCCGCAATTCGGCCACCAACGCCGTCATCGCGGCCACGTTGGCCTGGTATTCGTCACTGCCGGGATCTATTGCGGTTTTGAGGATCGCCATACGTCTGTCACCTGCATTGGGGAAAGTGGGCACGCAGCAGTGCGTGCCTCCTACTTATACCACAGGGACCGGGCGCGGTCAACGAAGCGGCGGATCGATTACCGAAATTCGGCGACCACCCGCACTTGACAGCGGCCCCTGGAGGCCATATACTGGCGCAGCAACCCCCGGATTTCGCGTGATCGCGTGCGTGCAAGCAGGAAAAGAGTGGCACAGTTCTTGTATGCGCGTAGTGGCGTGAGCAGAGTGACGCCCCGTGATCGGTGGCGCGCACCGGGAACCGACCCTAAGAAGGAGCAGCGAGCGAGCCGTTATGGACAAGAAGACGTTATTTCGGAAACTGAATGAGTCATTAGCACTGGAGCAGGCCATTATTGAGGCCGAGGGCACGATCGTCGGACGCTCGTCCATCCCCGACGTGCGGCAGGCCAGCGCGGTCGCCCTCCGCGATGACGAAAACCACCTGGTGCTGATCCGCCGGATGATCACCGACCTGGGCGGGCGTGTGGAACCGGCCTCGATGGACACCGGGGCCTGGATCGAGGCGCTGGTGCAAAATATTAATTCCACCACCGACGAGCTGGATAGCCTGAGCCTGTTGCGGATGCTCAAGTCGCGGGCCGTCGCCACCGGCGAAGTCTTCGACCGGATCCGCTTCACCCTGGGCAACCCCCCCGAAATGGAAGGGCTGGTGCAAATGCTGCGCCAGGATCGCGACCATGCCCAGCGCTATGCCCAACTGGAGTCGGTGCTCGTCTCGCGGGAGATCATGCTCTAGACGTGATGCGTGATGCGTGACATGTAGAGTAGAGGGCGGCGTATCCTGTTCGTATTGCGTATTGCGTATTGCGTAATT
>JBBSAN010000483.1:0-5718 GCA_038252265.1 Chloroflexia bacterium | reverse complement strand
CCGCCGAGGGCGATGCGGTCCACCATCTCCAGCAGCGACTTGGTGCCGATGCGGCAGGGGAAGCACTTGCCGCACGATTGGAAGCGGTTGAAGCGGTTGAAGTAGCGGCTCATGTCGATGATGCAGATGCTGTCGTCGTAGACCACGTAGCCGCCACTGCCCATCGTACCGCCCGCCGGTTCCAGCGATTGGAAGTCCATCGCCAGATCGAGGTGCTGATCGGCCAGGCAGCCGCCGGAGGGGCCGCCGGTCTGGATCGCCTTGAACGGGCGCGCCCCGGTGCCGCCGCCGCAGGTGTAGACGAGGTCACGCATGGACGTGCCCAGTTCCAGTTCGACCATGCTCACCTGGGCGATGTTGCCCATCAGGGTGAACAGCTTGGTCCCTTTGCTGTTCTCGTTGCCCATCGCCGCGTACCAGGCCGCGCCGTTGAGCACGATCTGGGGCACATTGATCATCGTCTCGACATTGTTCACGCAGGTGGGCAGGCCGAACAGCCCCGCCTCGACCGAACGCTGCACCTTGGCGCGGGGCATGGCCCGCTTGCCCTCGATGCCGAACATCAGCGCCGTGCCTTCGCCAGAGATATAGGCCCCGCCGCCCATCTGCACATCGACGTGGCAGGAGAAGCCCGACCCCATGATGTTCTCGCCCAGCAGCCCGGCGGCGTAGGCGGCGCGCACCGCCTCTTTGGTCCGGTGGATCGCCAGCGGATACTCATCGCCGACGTAGAAGTAGCACCAGGGCGTGCCGACGGCGAACGCCTCGATGATCAGCCCTTCGAGCACGGCGTGCGGGTCGCCTTCCAGCAGGCGGCGGTCCTTGAACACGTTCGGCTCGCCTTCGTGGGCGTTGCAGATGACGAACTTGGGCGAGCGGCGAGCCTTGCGCGCCCCTTCCCACTTGATCCCGGCGGGGAAACCCGCACCCCCCCGCCCGCGCAACCCGCTCTCCTTGATCGCTGCGATCAGTGTGTCGGCGCTATCAATGGCAGGGACGCCTTCTTTGTCCGACGGCAGGGCGAACAGCACCCGCCGCAACGCTTCGTAGCCGCCATGCGCGATGTAATCGTCAATCGACTCGGGGTCAATGTAGGCCAGGTTCTTCAGCACCACCCGCTTTTGCAGCCGGAAATGATCGACCGACCTGGCCGCCGGGATGCCCTGGTAGGGGGCGCCCTCCGACTTGTCGAACTCGTCCGGGTCGAACCAGCACATCGCCCAATCGGCACGCACGTTCTTTTCGCGCAGCACCGACTGCAATAGCTCCGGCACCCGCTCCGGCGTCATCTTCGCATAGCTGATGCGGGGGGCACCGGGCAGCAGGATATCCACCTGCGTGTCGTTGTAGTAGGACCCCCAGCCCGCCGTGCGGCGCAGGACGGCGTCTACGCCGTTGGCCTGGAGCCAGTCCTGGATGGCGAAGAAGGTCTCCGCCGCGCCGTGGGCCACGCTGGACGAGTCCCACCCGACCAGGATCACCGGCTTTCCGGCGTTGCGGTAGGTGCGCTGCCAGTGCTCGGCAGCCCGGCGCTGGCGATCTTCAAACTGTTCGCGGGTGATCTGCGGGCGAACATCGGTATTCAGGGGATAATACGCGGCACCACTCATGGTTCACGGTCCTTTACATGGTTGCAGGAGCAGCCTCGATTACACCGCCTGCCTTCTGCAATTAATGTGCCTTCTCACGCTCAATTAGGCAAGCGGCTCATCCGGCTTCGTCATAACCGCTTCGTAACTAGCAAAATCTGAGGGACGAACAATGTCAACGCTACGAAATAACTGAAGTATTAGCAAGTCTTTATCGCCTGTGATGATGCAGCTTGCATTCCCAGCTATAGCTGTACCCAAAATAGCGTCATCATCAGGATCGCGAGAGACTGAAACCCCCAAATCCTCAGGGGTGACAATGCTCATCGTTGAGCGGAGCAAATCTCTTGCGGCTTCCGCACTTGCACTGTCGTATTTGAATTTGCGAACCAGGTTCTCGTAAAACTCTACTAAAATGAACTCAGATGTGATTAGATCATGGTACTCGCTACAGTGTTCCAATAGCTGATTGCAGACACCTCGTACAGTAAAGGCGGCTAGGAGAACATTCGTATCTAACACGATCTTCACGAGACTCGCTCAAACACATCTTCGTCTGTATGAATGCCCTGCTCCTGAGCATGAGGAATCATCTGTTCTCGCAGCAACCGAAAGCGGCGTACAAAGAGATACCTCTTGAGTGCATCCGCAATTAAGTCGTTGGCCGAAACCCCCTCGCGGCGGATTTCTTCCTCCAGCGCAAGCTCAAGATCATTGGGCAAGGTAATAGTTATAGACTTTTCCATATCACACCGTCCTAGAATCCACGTAGCCCTTGTTGTACTCATCACCCATAAAGGCTGCTATTCAAACAATTCATCCACCGGCATTGCCCAGCCTGGCACCGCCGGTTCGGCCTCGGCCACTTCGCCTCGCCGATAAATAGTCGCATTTGCTGGCTCGCTGGCCCGGTACACCTTCACCACAGCTTCACTGAGCACATCTACATCCCAAACAACCAGCGTACCCGCTGCGAAATAGTCGGCCCGCTTCTGTGCCATTGCACGTTCGGCTCCAGGGCCATAGTCATTTTCGCTTCGCACTTCAGCGGCGAAGATTGGCTCACCGTTTAAAAACCGCATTCCACTGCGAGGGCCGATGTAGAAAGCAGCAGCAGGGCTGAACGACGTGCGATGCGGCAGATTTACTACAAAACCAGCATTATCGCTATAAGCTCGGCCAGTGCCAGTACGCCGCGCATACTCACGCAAGCTGGCATAGATCTCACCCGCCGCGCTGATCGGCAGGTCTCCTGTAGGAGCCATCAGAAGTAGCGCTCCGTTAACAAGTTCAGCTTTGCCGTCCTCCGGCACATGATAGAGGTCTTCAATTGTAGCTTCAGCCTTGGTCGTCATCTCTAACCCCCTAGCCCCAACCCCTACTGCAAGCCCTTCGGCAGCAACCCACTGCGGTGCGGGCCGGACGGATCGGGGTTCGGCGTTTCCAAGGCGCTGCCGAGGTCCAGGGCGGTGGGGCCGAAGCCATACGGCCCCATGTTCCGCCCGGCAGGGCCGTGGCCGCTTTCCGTGCCGGGGGCGACCGTTTCGGGATGCCCGCTGTCGGCCCCTTGAGCGCGCAGTTCATCGACCATCACGGTAGCCGTCTGCGGGGTGAGGAAGGTGAAGAACCGACCTTCGCATTCGGCCAGCGGTCCCAGGTCACACGCCCCCAGGCAGACCGACGACGGCTCGAAGGTGACCCGGCCATCGGCGGAGGTCTGGCCGGGGCCGACCTGCAACCGCTCTTCGATCACGCCGCGAATGAGGCCCGCCCCTTTCGTGTAGCAACTGGTGCCCTCGCAGGTCAGCAACACGCGCCCGCCGTGCGGGCTGAAGCGGAAGAAGCTGTAGAAGGTGATCACCCCGTAGATTTCGCTGATGCTCAGCTTCAGCTCCTCGGCCATCTGGTTCGCCACCGCCTCGGTGATGAAGCCATACTGGGTCTGAAGCTCTTGCAGGATCGGGATCATCGCCTCCATCGGATCGATATTCCGGTAGCGGTTGATGACCGCCAGGCTCTCGTCCGGCGGAATGACGCGAATGTCTCCGTGTTGGGCCATGAGTGTTCCCCCGTTACAGGTGGTTTAGGTTATCTTCGAGACGGCGATGAAGGTGTTCTTCAGGTCGGCCATCTGGGTGCGCGCACCGGAAATCGCCTGGCGAGGCGGGTTGATCTCTTTGCGCGCCGCCCGTACCGACCGGGTGGCCTCCTCCAGTTTACCGTCGTCCAGCAAATCCAGGGTGGTTGTGGCCTGTGCGGCCAGCCATCCCGCGACGACCTCAATGTCGCTGAACATATTCATGTCCGATCCCCAGATCGTCAGGAACAATTGCTCCATCTGCGCCGCGTCTGCGGGAGCCAGCGCCTGGCGAAACCAATCCCGCAGATAGACCTCATAGATGGTGCGGATCTTCTCGCAACTGCCTTTGGCTTCCCGCATCCGCGCCTGAAGCTGATTCCCCTCGAACGCCAGCAACACATCGCGCTCTTTCTGGAAGCCGGGCGAGGCGATCTGCGGATCAAACGTCAGACGCAGATATTTGGTAATTTCCCCGTCAATCGTATCACAGACGGTCGAGACTTCTTCCAGCGCGGTGAGCAGCATGTCTAACCCCGGACCCGGATCGTTCAGCAGACGATTTTTGACCGCCTCCATTTCCTGGAGCCGCGCCGAGAAATCGCTGATTGACTGAAGGTTGGGCATCCGCGCTGCTCCCCCTACGGCATACTGCGTATTGCGTATTACGTAAACGTATTTTACGCAATACGCAATACGCAGCACGTAATAGACCCTACCGATCCACCTCGCCCATGACGATATCAATACTGCCGATGATCGCCACCGCGTCGGCCAGCATGTCGCCTTCCGCCATCACCGGGAATGACTGGAGGTTGATGAACGACGCGGCGCGGCAATGAGCGCGGTACGGGTTGGGGTCGCCGTGACTGACGATGTACCAGCCTAGCTCGCCCTTCGGCGCTTCCACGGCGCTGTACCACTCACCGGGGGGCGGGCGGAAGCCGTGGATCACCAGGATGAAGTGGCGCTGCATCGCCTCGATGGAGGTCATCAGCGCTTCTTTGCCCGGCAGGGCCACGCGGATATCGTCGGTCATGACCGGCCCCGGCTCCAGTTGGTCCAGCCCCTGCTCGATGATCTTCACACTCTGGCGCATCTCTTCCATCCGCACCAGATAGCGGTCGTAGACATCGCCGTGCGTGCCCACCGGCACCTCGAACTGCATCCGGTCATAGAAGGCGTAGGGCCGCGCTTTCCGCAGGTCGTAGGCCACACCGGAGCCACGCAACGACGGGCCGGTCAGCGACCACTGGATCGCGTCTGCCGCGCTGATCACGCCGATGCCCTTGAGCCGGCGGATGAAGATCGGGTTCTCGGCCAGCAGGCTGTCGTACTCCTGGATCTTCTTGGGCATGATCTTGCAGAACTCGCGGCACTTCTCGATCCAGCCCGGCGGCAGATCCTTAGGGAAACCGCCGACCCGCTGGGCGTTGAGGGTCAGCCGCGCCCCGGTCTGCATTTCCAGCAGATCCAGCACCAGTTCCCGCTCGCGCATGGCGAACAGAAAGACCGTCACCGCACCGAGGTCCATGACGTGGGTGCCCAGCCAGAGGCAATGGCTGGCGATGCGCTGCAACTCGGAGAAGATGACCCGCAGGTATTTAGCCCGGGGCGGAATCTCCAGGCCCATCATCTCCTCCACCGTCTGGACAAAGGCCAGGTTGCTGGTGAAGGCGGCGATGTAGTCCATGCGGTCGGTCCACGGCACGAACTGGTTATACTGGCGATATTCCCCGATCTTCTCGACGCCGCGGTGCAGGTAGCCAATGTCGGGGATGGCTTTCTTGATCGTCTCGCCGTCCATCTCCAACAGGATGCGGGCCACGCCGTGGGTGCTGGGATGCTGCGGCCCCATGTTGAGGATGAGGGTCTGCTCCTGCACCGGAGCCAGATCATAGTTGTCGTCGGCTAGCAGCGCCTGATCCGCTGGCGTCGTCTCCGCCGTCGAGAGGTGGTCAAGGCCCATCGCCGCAGCCCGCTCGGGCGGCTCGTTCTCTGCCGACGGAACGTAAGTTTCTTCAGTTGCCGTCATAACTGTTCTCCCTTTTG
>JBBSAN010000482.1:0-5724 GCA_038252265.1 Chloroflexia bacterium | reverse complement strand
TCACCCCCGCCGAGCAGCACCTGCTGGGGCGGTTGGCGGTGTTCGTTGGCGGGTGGACGTATGCGGCGGCGGAGGCGGTCTGCGCCGATGCCCGCGTCCCCGGTGCCGCGATGCACGACCTGCTCACCCAGTTGGTCAACAAATCGCTGGTTGTGCTGGACGAGCTGGCGGGGGAGACCCGCTATCACTTCCTCGAAACGATCCGCCAGTACGCCCGCGAAAAGCTGCTCGCCGCCGGGGAGGCGCAACACTTCCACGACCGGCACCGCGATTGGGCGCTGGCCTGGGTGGAACGCACCGCGCCGCGCATCCAGCGCTCCCAGGATACCACGGGCTTCGCCCCGGTGGATGCCGAACTGGACAACCTGCGCGCGAGTCTGGCCTGGGCCGGGGAAACGGGCGCAGATGAGGTTCTGGCGCGGCTGGTCGTGGCGTTGGGCTGGTATTGGGAGATGCGCGGCTATCTCAGCGAGGGCACCGGGTGGACCCAGCAGGCACTGGACACGCCGGGCCTGCCCGCGCCGTTGCGGGCGCGCGTCCTTTTCACCGCCGGGCGGCTGGCATTCCGCCGGAACGACGCGGGGCCGGGCATCGCCGTTCTGACCGAGGCGGTGGCCGCCTTTCGCGCATTGGCCGATCCGCTCTGGACCGCCCACAGCTTGCTCGTCCTGGGATCGATCTACGGCCATCAGGGGGAGCCGGGGCAGGCCGATGCATGGTTCGCCGAGAGCCTGGCCCTGTTCCGCGCTATCGACGATGGGCCAGGCCAGACGCGCACGCTCAATCACCTGGGGGAACGGCAACGCTACCAGGGCCACTATGCCGAGGCGCAAAAATTCTACGCCGAAAGTCTGGCCCTGGCCCGTGCGCTGGGTGACCAAATGAGTATCGCCATCGGAGTGGTCAACGTGGCCCATATTGCCACCCAGCAGGGCAACTTTGCGCAGGCGGCGCGCGGCTATGACGAAGGGCTGCACCTGGTGCAGACGCTCGGCTACCGACTGCTGGCCGCCGAGGCCCTGGAAGGCCGGGCGATGCTGGCCGGGGTCATGGGCGATCCCCTGCGGGCGGCACGCCTGTTCGGGGCGGCAGCAGCGGTGCGGGTTGCTGTGGGCACCCCGCTGACGCTGACAGAACGGGCTGTATACGAACCGGCGGTGGCGGCAGCCCGCGACGCCGTCCCGCCTGCCGCCTGGGCCGCCGCCTGGGCCGCCGGGGCGGCCCTCTCGCTGGAGCAGGCTATCGTGGCCGCCCGCGACGGTAGCGCCCCAGGGCACGACGCGACCAGCGGGGGCGAAAGCTAGTGTACCGCCGGAGCAGATAACAGGCGCGGTGGTCAGCACCCTCCTCCCCGCGCCGCTGTTCGCGGCACCCTTCCCTGCCAGGAGTGTACGCGGTGGAATTTCGGACACCCTCCCGGGGCCGACCCGTGGGCCGGTTCCTACCGGCGGACCCGGTGCCCCGCCGGAAAAACGATTGCGCTGCCGCTAACACCTATGCTATAATGCCGCGCATTACCGGTCGAGGGGACCCAGCACCGCAAGAGGAACCGTAGGGGACGGAACATCTGGCGAGGAGCCGATCGTGACTGACAAACCGACCGAACCGACCACCCTGGTGCCCGTGCGCACCCAGACGGTGGACTTCTACGGCGACACCCTCCAGGCGGCGCAACTGGCCGACGAGACGATTCTGGTGCCGGTGCGGCCCATCGTCGAGGCATTGGGGTTGAGCTGGCCGGGCCAGTTCGAGCGCCTCAAGCGCGATCCCGTCCTCAGCGAGGCGTTGACAGCCGTTCGTGTAACACGAACGACTGCGACCGGCGGGGTGCCCGACATGCTCTGCCTGCCGCTCAAGCTACTCCCCGGCTTTCTCTTCGGCCTCAACGCCAGCCGGGTCAAGCCAGAACTGCGCGAACGGATTCTGCGTTACCAGCGCGACTGCTATGATGTGCTCTGGAACGCCTTCAAAGGCGACATCCTGCCCGTGACGGCAGGCTCACCCGCGCCCCACCTCACCGGGGCGGCCCGCACGCTCGAACTGGCCGAGGCAGTCTATCACCTCGCCCGCCAGCAATTCGACTTCGAACGCGCCCTCTATGAACTGACCAACGCTCAGGACCGCACCGACGCCCGCCTGACCGCCCTGGAACTGCATCTCAGCGCCGGGGCCACCCTCAGCGAGGCCCAGGCCGCCGAACTCGCCCTGGCGGTGAAGACGGTGGCGGCGGCGCTGGAGCAGCAAGGGGATCGCAACGGCTACGCGCGGGTCTACGCGGAGTTATACCGGCGCTACCGGATCAGCAGCTACAAGAACCTGCCCGCCGCCCGCTACGAGGAGGCGCTGGGCTGGTTGCAGAGCTGGTACACCGAGCTAACCGGCGGGGGCCAGTAACCGCCCTACCCCACCCTCTCTCGCCATCCGGAGCTTTACAGCCCGTAGACCCGCGCCGCGTTCTCGCCACGGAGCGCGGCCTGTTCTGTGGGGGAAAACCGGGCGATGTAATCCAGGCTGAGGCCCATCACGTCGGCGTAGGGCGCGGCCAGGGTGCAGACCGGCCAGTCGGAGCCAAGCAGGATCCGCTCGACCCCGAACGCGGCAAAAACGGTGTCGAGGTAGGGGCGATAGTCGGCGGACCGCCAGGTCGCCCAATCAGCCTCGGTGACCATCCCCGACACCTTGCACCAGACGTTGGGCAGGCTCGCCAGCCGCCGCAGATCGTCAGCCCAGGGCTGGAGCGTCCCGGCCCCGATCGATGGCTTGGCGATATGGTCGAGCACAAAGCGCTGATCGGGGAAGCGGCGCACCAGTTCGTAGGCGGGCGGCAAGTGGCGTGGATAGAGCAAGAGATCGTAGGTCAGATCCAGCGCGGCCAGTTGCCCGATCCCGCGCTGGAAATCCTCGCGCAGCACGAAACGGTCATCCGGCTCGGCCTGGACGACGTGGCGCACGCCGACCAGCCGGGGATGCGCGGCCAGGGCGGCCAGTTGTTCCCCGGCGTCGGGGCGGCACAGATCCACCCAGCCGACCACGCCCCGGATCCAGGCATACCGGTCGGCCAGTTGCAGCAGCCAGCGAGTCTCGTCGAGCGTCTGGCACGCCTGGACGGCCACGGTCCTGTCGAACCCGACAGCCTGGATCTGCGGGTATAGCTCCGCTGGTAGATGGTCGCGCTGGAGCGTTTCCATCCCCGGCCCGATCCAATCGTAGTCGGCGGGCCGGTAGATCCAGAAGTGCTGGTGGGCGTCAGTGTTCACCGACGTGACCCCTCCCCTGCTGCCGGGCAGCGGGTAGCCCCCGCCGCCCGCACGTTAGAGCGACACACTCTCCTCGCTCCAGATCAGGAACTCGCGGTGCCCGCTCAGTTCGGCCTTGACCGGCGTGCCCGACGCGGAGGCCAGCACGGCGTCGAAGATGGCGCGCCCCATCTCTTCCAGCGTCTGGGTGCCGTCCAGCATCGCCCCCGCGTTGACATCAATATCCGGCCCCATGCGCTCGTACAGCCGCGTGTTGGAACCGATCTTGACCACCGGAGCAATCGCGTTGCCGATACCGGTGCCCCGCCCGGTGGTGAAGCAGACGATCTGGCAGCCGGAGGCGACCAGGGCGGGCACCGACTCCTGGTCATAGCTGGGGCAGTAGAGCAGGTAATGGCCGGGCAACTTGCGGTCCCAGACCAGTTCGCCGTAGTCCAGCACCCCTTGTACCGGGGCGGTGCCGCTCTTCGCCAGCGCCCCCAGCGACTTGATCGTGATGTTGAACAGCCCGCCTTCTTTGTTGCCGGGCGCGGGGTTCTCGGCCATGCTGCCCCCGGCGCGGGCGGTGTAGGACTCGAAGCGTTTCATCGCGGCGAAGATGTCGCGGGCCACCTGGCGGGTCGCGGCGCGTGCGGCATAGAGATGCTCGGCCCCGACGAACTCGGTCACCTCGGTGATCACGGTGGTGGCCCCGGCCCGCACCAGTAGATCGCTGGTATAGCCCAGGGCCGGGTTGGCGGTCAGCCCGCTGAAGGCATCGCTGCCGCCGCACTTGAGGCCCACCGCCAGTTCGCTCACCGGCACCGGCTCACGCTCCTGCCGGTTGGCCGCCTCCAGCAGATCGCCCAGCATGGCGAGGCCGCGCTCGATCGTCGCCCGGCTGCCGCCGCTCTGTTGCACGCTCATGCTCAGGACGGGCTTGCCATGAGCCGAGCCGAAGTCGGCCACCGTAGGCCGGTCGCTATCCACCGGGGTCAGGTGCTTGCCGATATAGCGCCCGAAGATCGACAGGTTCGTCTTTTCGCAGCCCAGTTCGATCACCAGCACCGCGCCCACATTGGGATGCTCGATGTAGCGCCCCAGCATCCGCAGACTGGCCTCGACCACACCGACCAGCCGCCCCTTGCCGACTACTCCCGGTTCCATGTCGGGGCAGCCACAGCCCCGCGTGTGGGGGATTGCGGTCACGCCATCCACGTTGGGGTACTTCTCGCGGCTGTAGACCCCGGTCATCTCGGCCTGCATGGCGATCATTGACGCTTCGTGGCTGGAGCACATGCTGGTCGGCACGATCAGCACCCAGTTGCGCACTCCCACCCGCCCATCGGGCCGCCGGAAGCCCTGGAACGTGGGCACCGGCCCCTCCCAGGGCGGCAGCGTGGGCGTAAGCAAGGGCAGGCTTTCGGCATCCACATGCGGCACCACGTTACGCACCGTATCGCTGTTCACCGGGTCGCCCGGTGCCAGCCCCCGCGACACGGCGAACGGTTGCCCATATTGCCGCACCCATTCGCCCTCCGGCACCGCATGAATGGCGAAACGGTGGCCGGGATAAATATCGGCGTGGACGGTGATCGCGGCGTGGCCCGGCCAGGTCAGGGTCGTGCCCGCCGCTACATCGTCTTTGACCACGGCGACATTATCCTGGGCCGGGTCCACCACCACCGCCACATCGAGGAGCGGGCGGCTGACTTGCGTCGAGGGTCTCATCGGGCGGTTAATCCTCCGTCGATCACCAGGCCGGAGCCGGTGACGAATGCGGCCTCATCGGAGGCAAGGTACAGGGCGGCATAGGCCACTTCGTCGGGGCGACCCATGCGGCCCAGCGGCTGGCGGGCGTGGAGTTGCTGCCGCACTTCGTCCTTCTGATCGGCAAAATTGCGTTCCAGGTAACCCTCGACAAAGGGGGTGTGGATCGTGCCGGGGCAGATCGCGTTGGCCCGGATGCCCCGCCCCACAAAGTCGATGGCGATGGAGCGGGTCAGGGCCAGCACCGCGCCTTTGCTGGCGCTGTAGGCGAAGCGGCGCTCGATCCCGACCAGCGCGGCCACCGAGGAGATATTGATCAGCACCCCACCGGGTGGGTCCTGGTCCAGCATCCGGGCGACCCCGTGCTTGGCGCAGAGGAACACGCCCCGCGCGTTGACCGACAGCACACGGTCAAAGTCGGCGGCACTGGTTTCCAACACGTTGCCGACGTGGCTGATCCCCGCTTTATTCACCAGGATATCCAGCCGCCCGTAGCGGTCCAGCGTGGCATCCAGGGCCGCTTCCACCTGCATCTCGTCGGCCACATCGAGCGCCTGGGCGTGGGCACGCCCGCCCGCCGCCGTGATCTCGGCCACCACCGCCTCTGCCGCCGCAACATTGACATCGGCCACCACGACCTGTGCCCCCTGCCCAGCATAGAGCAAGGCGATCTCACGTCCGATGCCCGAGCCGGCGCCGGTCACGAACGCGGTTTTAT
>JBBSAN010000481.1:0-5724 GCA_038252265.1 Chloroflexia bacterium | reverse complement strand
CAGGTTGGGCAGCCAGAGCAGCAATGCCTGGACCATCTGCGACACGGCGGGCAGGCCCAGCGCGTCGAAAGCCACGACCAGGGCGATCAGACGGATAAACCAGCGCACCCCGGCGGCCACAGCCCCGGCAGCGTCGGTGTGCAACCCCATCTTCTGAACAAAGCCGCTGATGCCGGAGCGCTCGGCCAGTTCGTTGAATTTGATCGTGCGGAGCAGCGTTGCCACGACGCCCCCGATGGCGGCGGCCAGCAGCCAGCCAACGATCATGACGACTAAAAATCCGACAATATGCGGAACCGCCGCGATCATCAAGTAGATTGCGTTCGAGACCGAGGCCAGGATCGCCTGGCCGAGATCGGTAATCGGTGTTATCACTTCCGTTATCCCCTTCTAACTGATTACAAGTCTTATGCAAATGTGCCCCTGCGCCTCCAGGGGTGTTGCCGCGCCCACGGCTCTCGTAGCGGTGCGCGCGAGCATATACTACATACACTCGTAGCTTAGGCAAGAACCATGCCAGATCAGACGAGCGATGAGCGATGAGCGATGAGCAATGAGCGATGCGGGCGGAATGCGGTGCAGTACGGGATGTGAATTGCGGGATGCGGAGTAAAGCGTGAGGACTGAGCTGCCCGCCTCAGTCCTCATCGCTCATCGATCATCGCTCATCGCTCGTCCCTCGTCTACAGGCCGTCGTTCCAAACCACCGTGCCGCCGAGGATGGTGGCGACGACGCGGGTGGCGGGGAGGTCGGCGGGGGGGGCGGTGAAGATATCTTCGCTGAGCACGACCAGATCGGCCAGCTTGCCGGGGGTGAGCGAGCCTTTGATCGCTTCTTCCCCGGCGGCGAAGGCCGCGCCCTGGGTGTAGGCGTAGACCGCCTCGTCTACTGACAGCCGTTCGGCGGGGTGCCAGCCGCCGGGGGGGTGCCCGGTCACATCCTGGCGGGTGACAGCGGCATAGATGCCCAGCAACGGATCGAACGTCTCCACCGGGCAGTCGGAGCCGAAGGCGAGCCGCGCCCCGTGGTTACGCAGGCTGTGCCAGGCATAGGTGCCGTGAGCGGCCCGCGCCCCCAGCCAGCGGTCGGCAATTTCCATGTCGGCGGTGCAGTGGATCGGCTGCATCGAGGCGATCACGCCGTATTCAGCAAAGCGCCCGTAGTCGGCGGGGTTGAGGTGCTGGACATGTTCGATGCGGTGACGCAGCGCCCAGCGGGTGTAGCCGTCGCCATGTAGGCCGGGCAGGTGGGGTTCGTTCGCCCGCCCCTGTGCGAACGCATCCAGCACGCGGCGGTTGGCGGCATCCCCGATGGCATGAACGGCGACGGCGATCCCGGCCTGCCCGGCCCGGCGGATCGCATCTTCCAGTTCGGCCTGGGGGATGGTGCCCACGCCCCGGTCGGTGGTGCCCTCGAACGGCTCCAGCATTTCGGCGGTCAGCGAGCCGAGGCTGCCGTCACTGAAGATCTTCACCGGGCCGGTTCGCAGGAGGTTGCTGCCGTCCCCGCTCTTGCGTCCGGCGGCGATAGCGGCATCCAGTTCGGGATAGGCGATTAGCTGGAGGACACGGATGCCCAGCGCGCCCGCCGCTTCCAGGTCGGCAAAGGCGCGGTATGCGGGCGCGTCCTCGCAGTTGTGGAAGCCGGTCAGCCCGGCCTGCTGGGCGTTGGCGATGGCGGCGCGCAGGGTGTCGAGCCACGTTTCCGGGTCGTCTTGCTCCTCCAGCACGCGCGAGATCAGGTCTTCCGCCGACCCCTCAAAGAACATCCCGCTCGGTTCGCCGGTCGCGTCGCGGCCAATGCGCCCGCCCGCCGGGTCGGGGGTGTCACGGGTGACGCCTGCCCGCGCCAGGGCCAGCGAATTGACCCAGATGCTGTGCCCGTCTTTGCGGCTGAGCAGGACGGGATGCTGCGGGGCCACGCGATCGAGGTCGGCGCGGGTGGGGAAGTCGGTGCCCCAGCGGTTGTGATCCCAGCCGTGCCCGCGCACCCACGTACCGGGGGCCTGGGTCGCCGCCCGTTCGCCCACCAGCCGCAACGCCTCGTCCAGGCTGTTGACTCCCTCCAGGTTCACCCGGCGCAAGCCCGCTGCATACCAGGTGAAGTGGATGTGCGAGTCGATCAGGCCGGGGATGACCGTGCGGCCCCCGGCATCGATCACCGTGGTGGCGGGGTCGGCCCGTTCAGCCATCGCCGCGCGGCTGCCCACGGCGACAATGCGGTCGCCCTGCCAGACGACGGCTTCGGCCTGGGGGTGGGTCGGGTCCATCGTATAGATGTGGGCGTTGGTCAGCAGGGTCACGGGTGCGGTGCTGGGGATCGGGTCCATCGGCGGGTCCTCCTGGCGGCTTGGGGTAGCGGGGTGCTGGCGAGGCCGCCCCTGCCTAGTATAGAAGGCGGGGCGAGGGCTGTCAACCAGGGACGGCGGGTTTCGTAGCTGTTGCCCAGTCCGACCTTGTCATCCTGAGCGCAGCGAAGGATCTTCTTTGTGGTTAGCGGTGTTGGACAAACGCCGCACTCGGCCCGGAATGGGTTGGCGATACCCTGGCGATCTAGACTCCCGAACAAGATCCTTCGCTGCGCTCAGGATGATAGCTTGGGCCGCCCGCACCGAACGACCGAGCAACGGCCATCCGGCAGAGTCTGTGGCTGTTGTCTACGCGGGATGGTCGGCACCCCCCAACATCACGCACGCCCGACCATCAATGGACGGAGCCATATCCTACCAATGTTTCGTATAGCTATGGTGGGATCTCAGGGGAATGGCAGACGACCCGCAGGCTCATCGGGGGATGATCCGGCAGGTGGGGGCGGGGTGGCGCGGTGGCGTGCCCGGTTTAGGCCGCCGGGGTGACCGGCAACCGGGCGGGCGGGTAGGACAGTGGGCCGTCGTCATAATAGGCCGGATCGATCAGCAGCTTGAGGTTGATCTCGCTGACAATCAGGCGGGCATTGCGACTGGTACTGCGGGCCGTGCGCCGGGCGTCGTCCCCCTGCGCGGCGTCGGTGGCTTCCTGCGCGATCAGGGCGGCCACCAGGTCGTCGGCCTGATCGATCACCTCGATATAGGTCGCGCCCGCGGTGCCTTGCTGGATCTGCGCCGCGATGGTCTGCTCCAGATAGGCCCGGAGGGGGGTCATGTCTGTGCCCGCAATGGCCCGCGCCATCGCCTCAAAATACTGTTGCATCCCCTCCAGTAGCTGTGCGCGGTCGAATGTAGAGTAAAACGGTACCTGCTGTTGGGCGAATGCCCCGAGGTCCCCGGCCAACCTGTCACGGTGGGCGGTGATGCTCGCGGCGAGCCAGTCTGCTGTTGTCGCTCTCATCCTGTAGTCCCTTTGCTAGACCGCCGGTGGTCAATCGTTCTCCTTACGCCCGTCCCCTAGTTGACTATACGTTAGAGGAAACGATCCTGTTACAACCGGGTTACGGCTCACCCCCCAGTGAGCGCCCGTGTCGATGGCTAGCTGGTCCTTGCACAGGGGCCGGGGAGCGTGCTGTTGATCTCCCCGGCCTCCTGGCCTTTACCTCTCTATTATAGATAATAGTCCGAAAATGTCACGTTGGTTCACCGGCATCTGTGGTCAGAAGTCAGAAATCAGAAATCAGAAATCAGAAGGGTAGCTGTAGAAGGCGGGGCAAATACTCATGATATTTCCCCCCCACTATGGAAAAGGCTGATTTCTGACTTCTAACTTCTGACTTCCACTTTCTGGCCTTAGCGCACGGTGACGCTCTTCGCCAGGTTGCGCGGCTTGTCCGGGTCGGTGCCGCGCAGGAGGGCCAGTTCATAGGCCAGGCGCTGCATCTGCGCCAGGGCCGACAGGTAGTAGGCGTGGCCGGTCAGTTCCACCGGCAGGTGCCCATCGAACACGGCGTGGTGGGTCGAGCCGATGCCGATGACATACGCGCCTCGCGCTTTGACTTCGCCCGCCGCGGTCAGCATATGCGCCTCGTCGGCCCCCGGCGGGGCGAAGACGAAGACGGGAGTGCCCGGCTCGATCAGGGCGATCACGCCGTGCTTCAGTTCCCCGGCGGGGAAGCCTTCGGCGTGGATGTAGGTCACTTCCTTGATCTTCAGCGCGCCTTCCAGCGCCATCGGATAGCCCAGGCCCCGGCCCAGCAGGAAGAGGTTGTCGCGGTCCACGATGCGGTGGGCCACGTCGCGCAACGCGTCCAGCCGCCCATCGGTGCGGAAGGCGTCGATGTCGTCGGCGGCGTCCAGCAGGGTCGCCACATGGCGCTGCGGGTCGCCGCTCAACGCGCCGGTCGCCATCAGCAGGTAGGCCAGCTTCGCCATAAACGTCTTGGTCGAAAGCACGCTCTTTTCCGGCCCCGCGCCCAGCATCAGGAGGAAGTCGGTCTCGCGGCTCAGGGTCGAGCCGGGCACATTGACCAGCGCGCCGATCTTGGCCCCCGCCGCCCGTCCGGCGCGGATCGCGTCGAGCACGTCAATGGTCTCGCCGCTCTGCGAGAAGGCCAGCACCGCGTCGCCGGGTGAGAGCATCGGGGCGAACGTGCCGAACTCGTGGGCGTGGGTGGTGACCACCGGCAGGTGCGCGTCGGTCGCCAGCAGGTAGCGTCCGGCCAGCGCGGCATGATACGCTGTGCCGCAGGCCACGAAGTGGAGGCCCTTCGCCGCATCGAGGAAGCCGGCCAGCCCGCTGGCCTGCGCTTCGCCTTCGGCAGCGATGCGCCGCAGGAGGGCGGGCTGCTCCCAGATTTCTTTTTCGAGGAAGTGGTGATACTGGTTCAGTTCGGCTTCTTCGGGCCGCCAGTGGACCTGCTCGACCTCCAGCGGGACGGCGGCCCCGGTGGCCGCGTCGAAGATGTCTACCCCATCGGGGCGGAGCGAGACGACCTGCCCATCACGGATAAAGACCAGCCGGTCGGTGTGACTCAGCAGGGCCGCCTGGTCGGAGGCCAGGTAGGAGCTGCCGCCGTTGAGGCCCAGCACCAGGGGCGAGCCGTTCTTCACGGCGGCCAACTGGCCGGTGCTCACGTCGAGCGCGGCCAGGGCGTTCAGCCCGTGGATCTTGAGGCTGACCCGGCGCAACGCCTCGGCCAGCGCGCCGGGGTGGTTGCCCAGTGTGTCGAGTTCTTCTTCGACCATGTGGGCGGCCACTTCGGTGTCGGTCTGCGAACGGAAGGTGTGGCCGCGCTGCAAGAGGGCTTCGCGGAGGATGACATAGTTCTCGATCACCCCGTTATGCACCAGGGCAATGCGCCCGGTGCAGTCGCGGTGGGGGTGGGCGTTGGCTTCGGTTACCGCGCCGGTGGTGGCCCAGCGGGTGTGCCCCAGGGCCAGCCCGGCGGTGGGCAGCCCGCCGGGGGGGGCACCCAGCTTGCCGACGTCGCGGGCGGTGTGGACGTTGCCGTGGGCACCGACCGCGATGCCCCACGAGTCATAGCCGCGATATTCCAGCTTCTTCAAGCCCGCGAAGACCATGCTTGCCGCGTCGGTGGGTTGCCCGGTATAGCCAAAAATTCCGCACATGGAGGATTATCCCTTTCTTGGATAGGCGTTGCTACGCAAAGGGTCGCCGCCGGACGGACCTTCAGGTCCGCCGGATCACGCGCCCGGATCACATACGTTGTTGAGTAGTTGTTGGGTTGCCCGCGCAAGTGGCGGGGGCGCACACCGCTCCCCGCGGGCGCAGCCGTGCGCTGCCGGGGTGGGTGCAAAATGGGGGAAATAAAAAGAAGGAGAGGAAAAATCGAGT
>JBBSAN010000480.1:0-5725 GCA_038252265.1 Chloroflexia bacterium | reverse complement strand
TGGTCTTCGGTCGGGGCGACCCACAGGCTGGCCCCGACCGAAATAGCGCGCTTGCTTTCAGACCGCCTGAACTCTAGGCCAGGGCTGCGTCGTCACTCGCTGGGGCGCAGGGTTCAGTTTGTATCATCGGTTGTCTTCCTCCTGCTAGGGATCATCTGCCAACCCTCTCATTCTATTCCCGCCCTCGCCCCGCCGCCAGCCCAACCGCTGCTCAGTTCTTGCTCAATTGCCCCAGCACCCCCGTTTCACGCCTCACTCCTCACGTTTCACGCTCTCTCCTACGGCCCAGCCTGATACAAGATTGACCCATACAGCCCCGGCGCGTCGCCCATACAGTGCTGCTCAAAATCGGCGGCAAAGCGCGTGATCTGATTGCCCTCGTACTCCAGAATGAGGATGCTCACCCGGCCTGTGGCCTGGGCGCAGGCAGCGCGCCCGCCGGTGATGGTCAGCCCCAGCTCGTCGATAGGGACCGGCGTGCCGAATGTCCGCTGCTCGATGCTGCCCCCCGGATGGAGTTGCAGGCCATAGGGCACCTGAAAGACCAGATCCCAGGCAGCGGTCCCCTGGACATGCGCTTCGACCGCCCCCGCATTGTTCCAGGCGACGGTGAACGCGCCGGTGGCGGGCGTGATCTGTTGCGGCGCACCGCCGCCCACCGGGTCGCCCGGCTCACTGTCCAGGCAGAGGAAGCTCGGCTGTGTCGCCAGCGCCGGATCGCGGCCACAGGCTCCGTAGCGGGCGTTGGGCGTGACGCTGGGCGGGGGCGGGGGGGCAGGGGTGGCCGATGCAAGGGGTGGTTGGGTAGGAGGGCGGGGCGTGGCCGGGGCGCGGGTGCGTTCTACGATGACGCGGGTGGTCGGTGCCGTGAGGGGCGCGGGCGCACTATCGCTGTACAGGGTGAAGGTTGCAACCCCACTCACCACGAGGCTGGCCGCTACTATTCCGAACACCAGCAGGCCGAGCCGCCCGCGCCGGGCACGCGGGCGCTCCGCAGGCGGCATGGTGGTTGGGTGCGTGGCCCGGTAGGGGCGCGGGGGCTGGAGCGCGGGCGGGGTCGGCGCGGGCGGCTGGGGTGGTTCGGCGGCGCGCGGCGGGGCAATGGTGCGGGGCAGGGTGGGGGGCGGGAGGCGGGTTGCGACCTCCTTGATCACCTCCCGGCGCAGCATGGCCTGGGCGCGGCGGCCCAGCGCGTGGTCTGGGTCGATCTGGACGACGCGCTGCAAGGCATCGAGCCGTTCGGCCTCGGTGTCGGCCACGGCAGCCAGCCACAGCCAGGCGGTGGCGTTGTCCGGCTCAACCTGCACCACCAGGGTCAGCAGGTGCTTGCCCTCTTCGCGTTCGCCCGCCTGAATGTACACCACTGCCCGCCGCAGCATGTCTTGCATGGGTTACACTGCGCTCCCTGCTCTATCGCTTCGGCCTACCGTTCCGCCTGTTCGCCAGTATAGCACAGATGCCGCCTGATTTCCGCCCCGCGCCCCGCCATCGTGCCCGCAAGCATGGATCTTGCATAGTCGGTCGGTGTCGGCTAATCTCCGACTGTCATCCTGAGCGCCGCGAAGGATCTTGTTGGTGGACAACGGTGCCGAGGCCACGATCCCGATCTTCCCTGACGACCTGGTGGCCCCGACAAGATCCTTCGCGGCGCTCAGGATGACCGGGTTTGACTTTGCAAGAGCCATGTGCCCACAAGCAAAATTCCGATATCTGTGCTATTATCTGTCTTTATCGGAGAGGGGGTGGGCCGGTGCCGCCGTTTATTCCGGGGCTGGAACTCAGCCGCCGCTTCTATAGTGAGGCCGTACGGCCTTTGTTGAAGACGCACTTTCCGGGGCTGGCCCACGCGGCGGCGCTGATCGGCCCTGGCAGCGACGTGCTGGGCTTCGATACCGCGCAGTCGACCGACCATGACTGGGGACCGGCGGTGCGGCTCTTCCTGCGCGAGGCCGACGCGGCGCAGGGAGACACAATCGTTGAAATGCTGCGTCACCACCTGCCGCTCGAATTCGCGGGCTACCCGGTTCATACTCCGCCGGTGCCCGCCGCGCCGCGCATCCGGTTCATGCAGGCCCTCAGCCACGGCCCGGTCGAGCATCGGGTGCTCTCCACGACGGTGCGGGCCTTCCTGGGGGAGCACCTGGGCCTCGACCTGGACGAGCCGTTGGCGGCTGCCGACTGGCTGACCTTCCCGGCGCAGAAATTGCGCGAACTGACGGCGGGGGCGGTGTTCCATGATGGGGTGGGCGAGTTGACCGCGCTGCGCGGACGACTGGCTTATTATCCGCCCGATGTGTGGCTCTATTTGCTGGCGGCGGGGTGGGCGCGCATCGGGGAGGAAGAACACCTGATGCCCCGCGCCGGGATGGTGGGCGACGAACTGGGGTCGGCCCTGATCGGGGCACGGTTGGTGCGTGATATTATGCACCTGTGCTTTTTGCAGGAACGGCAGTACCCGCCCTATGCCAAGTGGTTCGGGATGGCGTTCCGCCAACTGGCGGGCGCGGCGGCGCTGGCCCCGTGGCTCCGGCAGGCGCAACAGGCGGCCACCTGGCCGGAGCGGAACGCCGCGCTGGGGGTGGCGTATACGGTATTGGCCGAGCGGCAGAACGCGCTGGGTCTGACTCCGCCGCTCTCCTCCGCCCTCACCTCGTTTCATGATCGGCCTTTTGCGGTGCTGCACGGCGCGCGGTTTGCCGACGCGCTGATCGCCGCGATCGGGGATCCTGCTGTGCAGCGTCTGGCAGCGCGCCCGCTGATCGGCAACGTGGACCTGTTCAGCGACAGCACGGCGCTGCGGGCCGACCCTCGCTGGCGTGCTCCCCTGCGCCACCTGTATGATGAGTAGTAGTCCGCTATGAGAGGAACAACCGCGCTATGAGGCAATGGACCGTGTTTCTGGATGATGGTGGGGTGATGAACGACAACCGGGTGCGGCGGGTGGAGTGGCAGCGTGAGGTGGGGGCGTTCTTCGCCCCGCGCATGGGGAGCACCCCCGCTGCCTGGGCGGAAGCCAACCTCGCGGTAATAATCCAGATGCTGACCCCCGCCGCCTGGCAGGTGCGGCTCCATACCGCCGCAGACTTTGCCAGCTTTCAACGCGCCTATCATCTCGATTGGCTGCGGGCAATGTGCGAGCACATCGGGGTGCCCATGCCACCGGACGCGGAGGCGCTGGCTCTGGTGGCCGAGGCCGAAGCCGCGATCATGTCGCGCGTGCAATCGGCGTTCCCCGGCGCGATCACCGCCATCCGCACGCTGCACGCGGCGGGCTACCGGCTGTATACGGCGTCGGGCGAGTCGTCGGTGGACCTGGCCCATTACCTGACCCCGATGGGCGTAGGCGATTGTTTCCAACGGCTCTATGGCCCCGACCTGATCAACACGTTCAAGATCGGGCCGGATTTCTATGCCCGGCTCCTGGCCGATGCCGGGGTTGCGCCGTCGGCGGCCCTGTTCGTTGATGATACGCTCCAGGCGCTAGCGTGGGCGGCCCAACTCGGTGCCCGGACGGTACTGGTCGGCCCTGACCCCCCGCCCGCGTCCGCGTCCCCCCATCATTACATCCGCGCCCTGGCCGACCTGCCCGCACTGCTGGCTCAGTTGGAAGGGTAGGGATGTAAGGGAGTCGGTGCGTCGTTAGAATGTACGCTACCCACCGTCCACTCGTCACTGCCCACTGCCCACTGCCCACTGCCCACTGCCTACCGCCTACTGCCTACTCGTCACCGCTGTTCCAGCATATCAGCTACCTGGGTGGCCCAACTGCTTTCCAGGGGCAGGTTGGCGGCGGTCAGTTGTGCGGCCATCCAGCGGTAGACGGCGGGGGAGTCGGGCTGGTGGTATTGGGCCATCAGCGCGGCCCGCCAGGCAGGACGGAGTTGCCCCGCCGCCGCGGCGTCCTCGGCCACCTGGAGCCATTGCCTACCGAAGGCTTTTGTTGCCTCATCGTACCCCACGGTGCGGTAAGTTTGGACAGCCTCGGTAATCCGGCCACTCGCCTGAAAGTAGACCCCGCGCATGATCGGGGCCGAGCGGCCTAGCACCGGGTCCGTGACATTGTTGGCGAACATTCCCTCGGTAAAGTCGGTCATGATCTGGTGCATCTCGATGTTGGGACTGTCCTCGCGTAGCACCACGAGCCGCTGCACCGATAGCACGTCGCCCCACTTGCGCGAGGCGATGAACTGGTTGGGCTTGTTGTAGTCGTAGCTGATCACCCAGTAGATGGACCCGGCCCCCCGGTGGCGATAGATGCGCGGGTCGAGCGCGCTGTAGGAGCCGACGGGGGGCTGGCCGTGCCAGTAGTAGTCGGCGACGCGGTCGTCCCAGCCGACGAAGAGGACCAGGTCGTTGGGTTTGACCCGCGCGTTGAGGTACTGCACGACAGTGCGGTAATCGGGCCGGTAGGTGAGTTGTGTGTTGCCGTCGGGCGTGTAATAGGCCGCGGCTCCGGCGGCGAAGGGTAGCAACAGGAGGGCGGCCAACACGGCACCCGCCCCGGCGATCACCTGGCGGCGGCGGGACGCGGGGACCACTCCCTGCACGGCCCGCAGCGATCCGACCAACCCTTGCGCCGCCAGCAAGAACCCGAACGGGAGGGCGAAGAGGGCGAACCGGGGATAAATAATGTTCGCGCTGCTACTCAGGGTAAAGATGACCAGCGGCACCACGGTCAGCAAGGCGCACACGATCACCCCCACCCGCTCCGCCCGTCGCAGCAGGCCCCACACCACGCCCAGCCCCATCAGGAGCAGCAGCGCCGTCTGCGTCCAGGCGGTGACCGGGCCGTCGAAGGCGGCAGGGATGTCGAAGTCAAGTTGCTGCTGGACCATCTGGCTGAACTGGCCCAGGGCTGCCGGGCTGAGGGTGGGCAGGGTAAACGGCGTGATGTAACCCAGCAGGCGGTCGCGCTGTCCGACGATCAGCCCCAGGCCCAGCACGCCGATGGCGACCAGCAGCGCGCCCGCGATGCGCCCGGTCCATGTGTGGCGACCCCGGCGCAACCACCAGCGCACCCCCACCCAGACCACAAACGGGGCGAGGGCGGGCAGCACCATCACCAGCACCGTGCGCGACATCAGCACGGCGGCCCCCAGTAGCCCGCCTGCTGCGATCAACCAGCGTCCCTCGCCCGTCCGGTCGGTGCGGACCAGGCTGTAGACGGCGGCGGCGGCGAGCAGGGTCAGTTCGGCGTAGGCGCGCATGTCCTGGGCGTAGACCAGCAGCACGGGAGCCAGCGCGGTCAGCACTGCCGCCAGCAGACCCTGCGCCCGGCCCCACCAGAGCCGCCCCAGCGCATAGATGATCAGCGGGGTGAGCGCCCCGGCCAGCGCCGAGGGCAGCCGCAGCCAGATCGCCGTGGTCGCCGGGTCGGCTAGCTGGGTCGCCAGCCACACCTGGAACGTATAGAGCGGCACGTTCGACCCGGCCACTGCCGCCAGCCCCCCGCGCAACCCTTCCAGCGTGGCGATCTCGTCGCGCCACAGACTGTTGCAATCGAGGCAGGCCAGCCGGGGCAGGAGCGCCAGCACCGTCAGCCCGATCAGCAACGCACCCTCGGTCCCCATCTTGTCTCGCCAGCGGCGCACAGGCCGGGGCGGGGCGGCGGGGGAGTTGGGCTGGATGGTGGGCGGCTCCGGCTCTGCGGGTGGATCGGGCCGGGCGGGAGGGGCTGCGTCGGGTGCCGGGGCAGCCGTAACCAGTACCCGGCGAGTCGGGTGGG
>JBBSAN010000479.1:0-5731 GCA_038252265.1 Chloroflexia bacterium | reverse complement strand
TTCGGCAGGTCCATCTGTTCCATCTGGGCCACCAGGAGCGGCAGATCATCCACCCGCTCCGTTGTAACAGTGAGATGCTCGGTCATGCCGAGAGCTTACCGTAATTCGCTCAACCCGTCCAGATTCGAGCGAAAGACATGACAATGAGGAACAGATCTCTAAATCTGCTCGGCCTTTGGTGCCTGATATCGGCGATGGCCTGGCTCGGAACTGGACAAATCGCCGGGGCTAACTCGACAAACGTGCCCGCTACCGTGAGCCTGGACTGGTCGGTGGTGACGTCGGACCCGCCGTCGTCGCTGTACGGTCAAGCGATCGCACTTGACTCGAACGAGAACGTCCTCGTGGTCGGCTCGGTCCCGCGCACACATCTGGTGACCGCGAAGTACAACCGCCAGGGGCTCCTCATCTGGCAACGCCCATTCGATAACCCCGGAACTCGCGAAGAGGCAACCTGGATCGCGACCGACCCGTTCGACAACGTCTGGGTAATTGGAAACTTCGTCTCAACCAGCAGCCCGTATCCGAGCGGCTTCATCACGCTGAAGTATGACGCGAACGGCACCCTGCTCTGGCAAGACTTACAACCGCTGGTCCACGGAGGCGCTGTCCGGATCGTGACCGACCCGTACGGGAATGCATACTTCACGGGCCGGGCCTGGTATGGCTCAGGCACCGACGACATGGTGACCATGAAGTACGCGTCGGATGGCACCCGACTGTGGGTACGTAGCGAGAGTTTTGACGCCTTTTCGCAAGACGGGCCCCAGGCCCTGGTCCTCGCGCCCAACGGCAACGTGGTGGTCGCAGGCGCGGCGGGCGGCTACTTCATGACCTATGTCTACACCCCGAACGGCGATCTGGTCTGGTACCGGAACTATCAGGGGTCCTCCGGTGCTCATGACGTGGCGGTTGGCGCAGCAAACGAGGTCTACGTGGTGGGCAGCACCTACTTGCCGCCCGTCGGCAACCGCGAACTCGTACTGAAGTACGACGCGGCGGGAACCCTGGTCTGGGCGAACGACTATCGGGGTTACAACGCGAGCAAGATCGCGCTCGACGCGTCGGGCAACCTGTTCGTTACCGGGTACGAAGCGAGCGGCTACACCGACTGGTGGACGATGAAGATCAACCCAGCGGGCACGATGCTCTGGGGACAGCTCTACAACCAGACCACGAGCTTCGACGAATACCCGACTGTCCTCCGCGTTGGATCTGACGGCGCGGCGTACGTCGCGGGCCAGGGTGGACCCGGACAGCAGTACTACAAGAACGTGGTCGTGAAGTACACGACTGACGGGACGCAGGAATGGGCCGTCCCGACCGATACCTCGCTCAGAGCCGTGGGGTTGCAACTCGGTTCGGACTTGAGCGTGTTTGTGATCGGCGAGGCACCAATGACGACCTACCACTACGTGCAAGACATAGGGACTCCGGGGCCCACCAACACCGCAGTGCCACCCTCGGTGACCGCCACCGGGGTGCCGTCAAGCGCCACGCCGGTCCCGGCCTCCGCCACGCGCACGCCCATGCTGCCGACGCACACCACCACCCCGGTCGCACCCCCGCCTACGAACACGCCGGTGCTGACCGCAACCGCGCCAGTCCAAGCGAGTAATACGCCCGAACCGCCCGCGACGACGGCCACCCCTTGCCCGATCCAGTTCACCGACGTGGCCGCAGGCAACCCGTTCTATGTGTACATTCGGTGCCTGGCCTGCCGGGGGATCATCGGCGGCTATCCCTGCGGGGGGCCGGGCGAGCCATGCCCCGGCAACTACTTCCGCCCGAACAACAACCTGACTCGCGGCCAGGTTGCCAAGATCGTCGCCAACGCGGCGGGCTGGGGTGATGTGGTGCCCAGCATCCAGCAGACCTACCAGGATGTGCCGTCCAGCAACACGTTCTGGTTGTTTGTGGAGCGGGTAAACCTGCACGGCGCGATCAGCGGCTATCCCTGCGGCGGCGCGGGTGAACCCTGCGTGGCCCCGACCAACCGCCCCTACTACCGCCCGAACAACAGTGTCACGCGCGGGCAACTCTCCAAGATCGTCTCCACCGCCGCAGGCTGGAGCGAAACGCCGACCACGCAGACATTCCAGGACGTGCCGTCGAGCGGCACTTTCTACCTCTTCGTCGAACGGATGGCAAACCGCAGCATCATCACTGGTTATCCCTGCGGCACCCCCGGCGAGCCGTGCGTGGCTCCCGGCAATAAGCCTTACTTCCGGCCCAACAACACCGTTACCCGTGGGCAGGCGTCGAAGATGGTCGCCAGCGCCTTCTATCCCAATTGTCAGACCCCGGCCCGGCGTTAGCCGCTCGCCCGCTCTGGTATCCGCGTGACCCGCAGGCCGCTCCCACCAGGGGCGGCCTGTTCTTTATGATTCGCCCCTTTTGTTGCGACCCACTTGACAGCCTATGGTATGATAGGAAAAAGTTTATTATGCTGGTCTCCTATTCTAGTGGGTCACGCTGCAAATAGACTGCCAATCAATCAAGGGTAGATAGGCCTGACTTGCGCGTGATGGCAATGGCTATTCAATTGCAGCGTGACCCACTAGTAGGGGAAGGGGGTGGAGCACACCGGGACCCTGGTGACCACCGCGATGCTCTGCTCAGGAGGAGCAGCGTCCCGCCCGGCAGTTAGAACAGGCGCTCCGGCGCGCCCTGGGGGTTTCCTGTTGCAAGGGGATGCAACAGCCGGGGCCGCGCAGGCTGGCTCTGCGTTCTCGCCGGCTATCCTTGTTGTTCGTTGATCCCTGCTGGCTTCATTATCTGCCGTGGCCTATCGGCGCAATCGACAGCGTTGCTTTATCACCCTCAGCGTAAAGGAAGGAACATCTATGCGTGGCACTAGTAAATGGGCAGTTGTGGCGCTGACCCTCCTGGGCCTGCTGGCCGGGGCCTGGGGCATCCAGGCGTCTGCCGGACGACCGGCAGCCGAGCAGGCCGTCGCCACCACGCTCCTGGGGCCTTCTCTAGATCGCACCGACGGGCTACTCACGCCCACTCCCACCGTTACTGACACCCCCACCCCCGTGGCGACCGTCACCCCCCGGCCCAGCCCCACATCTGGTGGCCCGACGGTCACGCCGACGGTGACCGGCACCCCCGGCAGTTGCCGGGCCGATTTCCGTGACGTGGCGGTGGAATACTGGGCCTATGGCTATATCCAGTGGATCTACTGCAACAACATCGCTCAGGGCTACACCTGCGGGGCCGGGTGCCAGGAGTTCCGCCCCGAGGCGAACACCACCCGTGCGCAGATCGCCAAGTTGCTGACCTGCGGCTTTGCCTTGCCTCTGGTCACGCCGACCACCCCCACTTTTGCCGATGTGCCCGCCAGCAACGTCTTCTATCCCTACGTGGAGGCGGCAGCGGCGCGCGGAGTCTTCCAGGGCTACGCCTGCGGCGGCGGCGGCGAGCCGTGTCCCGGCGTCTATTTCCGCCCGAACAACAATGTCACCCGTGCTCAGCTATCGAAGGTCGTTGTGCTGGCGGCGGGGTGGACCCTCGCCACGCCCCTAACACCCACCTTCACCGATGTGCCCGCCTCCTACTGGGCCTACTCGTACATCGAGACCGCCTACCAGTATGATGTGGTGGGTGGCTACGACTGCCTGGGCCTGACCCCGGAGCCGACGCCGACCGTAAGCTGCCGCGAGTTCCGGCCTAACTACCCGGCCTCGCGTGCCCAGATCAGCAAGATGGTCTATATCGCCATCACCCCACCGCTCCATGAGCGATCCCGCTAATCGCCAGCCGAAGGATCGGGGGTGGCCTCTACAGGCCACCCCCTTTTATATGCGTGTCGCCGCCCGCGTATCCCGGTGACGTGCTTCCCCGTCGGCCTCCTCCCCTCGTTTTACAAACATTTAACACGATCCTTACGCTGGCCTAACCCACCACCCCGTGCTGTTTGGTATACTCGGTTTACTCCTGCGTGACGCCCTGCTGTGCGAATGGGGCGGCGCGGGCTGGGAGAAAGGAGATAGCCGATGGCTACAGAGAGCCAACAGTGGGCGGCGCATCTGTTGCGGCGGGCCGGGTTCGGCGGCACCCCTGCGGAGATAGATAGCTATGCCGCGCTGGGCTACGAGGCGGCGGTAGACCGCCTGTTGAACCCGGCGCAGGTGGACGACAGCGTGACCGAGACGACCCTCCTGGCGCTCGCCCGCACCCTCGACGCCGATAATAAGCTTCCCGATGGGCAGGCCGCCTGGCTGGCGCGCATGATGCTGACCGCCCACCCCCTGCAAGAGAAGATGGTGCTCTTCTGGCACAATCACTTTGCCACCGGGTTCCCCAAGGTCAAACAGCCCTCGCTGCTGTACGACCAGGGTGCCCTGTTCCGCCGCGCCGGGCTGGGCAATTTCCAGGACCTGGTGCTGGGTGTGGCGCAGGACCCGGCCATGTTGCTGTGGCTGGACAACGCGACCAACAACAAGAGCCACCCCAACGAGAACTGGGCGCGCGAACTGATGGAGTTGTTCACCATCGGCATCGGCAACTATTCCGAAGGCGACGTGAAAGAGGTGGCCCGCGCCTTCAGTGGCTGGGGCCTGAACAGGCAGACGTTCCAGTATGAGTTCCACCCCCGCCAGCACGACGCAGGCGCGAAGACGATCTTCGGGCAGACCGGCAACTGGAACGGCGACGACGTGGTGGGGATGCTCGCCCCCCGGCCCGAAACGGGCAAGCTGCTGGCGCGCAAGATGTGGCGCTGGTTCGTCAACGACCCCCCCTCGGATGCGGGCGTGGCGACGCTGGCCGGGATCTACCTCGATAGTGGCATGAACATCAGCGCGATGCTGCGCTGGCTTTTCCTCAGCGACGATTTCCGCGCCCAGGCCGCCTACTTCAACACGATCAAAAATCCGCCGGAGTTCCTGGTCGGCCTGTATAAGACGCTGGGCCTGACCGATCCGGCGTTTCTGGGCAGCGCGGCGGGGGCCAACACCCTGCGCCTGGCGGCTCGCGCCTGTGGTGGCATGGGCATGGTCCTCTACAACCCGCCCAATGTCGGCGGCTGGCCC
Organism: Chloroflexia bacterium; assembly: GCA_038252265.1. Classification (GTDB taxonomy): domain Bacteria; phylum Chloroflexota; class Chloroflexia; order QHBQ01; family JAICKM01; genus JBBSAN01. The sequence goes on along the minus strand of JBBSAN010000479.1, from coordinate 692 downwards.
GGTGGCTCGGACTGGATGAACCCGACGACCTATTTCACCCGCACCAACCTGGCCGAACAACTACTGCTGCCCGGCCTCAACGGGCGGATCCCCGTGGATGTGCGGGGCCTGGTCGGCAGCGCCGCCAACGCAACCACCACCGTGGACGGACTGCTCGACCTCTTTGTGGGCGGCTCCCAACCTGCCGCCGTGCGCCAGGCCCTGCTCGATTATGCCGGGGGCGCGCTGCCCGACCTGAAGCTGCGCGGCCTCCTCCGCCTGATCGTCAGCAGCCCCTCCTACCAGATGAATTAGGACGAGCAGCGAGCAGCGAGCAGCGAGCAGCGGGCAGCGAGTGCTGAGTGCTGAGTATCACGCATCACGCATCACGCATCACGCATCACGCATCCCGTTGTGGAGCGTGGGGAAAGCAAGAGGGCTTCTCATGGCAGTCACACGACGCGATTTTCTGGCAAGCGGGATCAAGCTGGCGGCGCTGGGGGTGGTGGCCCCCGCGTTCCTGGTCAAGGCGGCTTATGCCAGTGAGCGGCAGACGGTGCCCAATCCCGGCGGCGGCAGCGCGCCCGACCCGAACACCTGCAAGCGGATTTTGCTGGTGATCCAGCTCAGCGGCGGCAACGACGGGCTGAACACGGTCATCCCCTACGGCAACGCGGCCTACTACACCATGCGCCCGAACCTCGCCATCCCCC
>JBBSAN010000478.1:0-5753 GCA_038252265.1 Chloroflexia bacterium | reverse complement strand
GTGCGGTGGGGCACGGCGGCGCTGGCGGCGGGGCTGCTCCTGTTCACCCTGGCCCGGTTCAACACCGGTGACGCCGAGGCGATGTACCAGATCACCGCCGGGCTGGCCCTGGACCGGATGCCGTGGGCGCATGGCGACCATGCCTGGGTCAAGTTCGGCCTGGGCAAGCCGCTGCTCGATCTGCCCCTTTATGAGTTGGGTCAGGGCTGGGCGCGGGCGACCGGGGCCGACGCAGGCGGGCTGACCCGCTTTTGCATGGCCTGGCTCAACGCGGGGGTCACGGCGATCACGGCGCTGGTCCTGTTCGCCGGGGCGCGGCGGCGCTACGGCGGCGGGACGGCGCTCGCCCTCGTCGGCACCTGGCTGCTGGCGACCCCGGCCCTCACCTACGCCCGCCTCGCCTTTGCCGAGCCGATCAGCACCCTGCTGATCCTGGGGGCCGTGCTCCTGCTTCTGCCGCTCCGCCCTGACCCGGCCTCCACCGTCCGGCCCGGCGCGGCGGCGATCTTCGTCGCGGGCCTGTGCCTGGGCGCTGCCGTACTGGTCAAACCGGCCAACGCCATCTACATCCCCCTACCCGCTCTCTACCTCCTCTGGCGGCTCTGGCGCGCCCATCCGGCCACGCCGCAATCCGCGATCCGCAGTCTGCAAGCCGCAATCCCGTTCGTCGTGGGTCTCCTGCCCGGCCTGGCGCTGACCACCTTCTACAACGTGCTGCGCTATGGCAACCCGTTCACGTTCGGCTACGAGCAGGAAGGGTTCACCACCCCCCTGCTGACCGGGCTGTACGGGCTGATCGCCAGTCCCGGCAAAGGAATCATCTGGTTTGCGCCGCCGGTGGTGTTGGGGGTGGTCGGGTTGGTCGCCGGGCTGCGCGGCCCCGATCCGCTGCGGCGCGCCGAGGCGGCACTGATCGCCGGGCAGGCGGGGATCGTACTCGTCTTCCACGCGCTCTGGTCATCGTGGGAGGGGAACATCGCCTGGGGGCCACGGCTGATCCTGCCCATCGTCCCGCTGTTGCTCTGGCCGCTGGGGACGCTGGCGGCGAGTGCGCGGGTGCGGTGGGTCTGGTGGGGGTTGGGCGTGGCCGGGTTCCTCGTCGCCATCCCCGGCGCGCTGATCGACCAGTACTATTATTTCGACATTAACGGAGTCTACAAAGGCGGCACCGGGGCCGAGCACCTGATGCTCTTTGCCCCCGAATGGTCGCAGATTGTGGCCCACTGGCGGTTTTTGCTGACCGGCACCCGCGAGGCGGTGGGGCGGCCCGTGCTGGCCGATTTCGGCCTCGCCTCCTGGTGGGATGGGCTGGTGCCGGGGGGGCTGGCGGCGGCGGCGGTCGGCGCGGTGGCGGGGCTGCTGCGGGGGGTGAAACGAGAGGCGTGAAACGGTGCCCATCCCGTTGCACGCCCCTCTTTTACGCGGTATGAAGGTGCCGACCGGTGGCGCGTTGGTGCGCGATTTCGCCGCCGCCGGATTAGCCCGCGCCGGTGAGCGCACTGGCGATCATCCCGAAGATCAGCACGGCCCAGAAGATTGCCATCGCCAGGAAGGCCAGGCCCCGCTTGCGCAGGCTGAAGGCCGCCGCCCAGCCTTGCGGTTCTGCGTTCCCCCGATCCAGGAAGGGGATCAGCAGCAGCGCCCCGAACATGACCACCATTCCCAGCGCGCTGCCCCAGATGTCGGGGTCCACCCCCATATTGGCGACGATGATATTCATGCCCCGCGTCCAGCTGATCGGGAATGAGGGGGTGTAGCCCAGGCCCCCCGGATCGTCGGGTGAATTGAAGAGCGGGGACGACGAGAGGAGTTGCGGGGCCGTCCCCGGATCGCGGTGGACGAACAGGGCGATCAGCAAGAGGATGACCATCGCCACGCCGCCATAGATCACCCAGATTTTGATATGTTCGGTGAACGGGGCCTTGCGCCCGCTGGGCCGTAGCCAGAACGGCATCGAGATCCCTTTGACCCGCACCAGATAGTAGTGCAGGGCGATGAAGAGCAACAGGGCCAGGGGCACGATGGCGATATGCACGGCGTAGAGTTGCGAGAGCTTTTCGGTGGCGACCGGCAGAGTGAGCAGCGCATCGGTTGTGTAGTTGAAGGCCCCGGCCAACCCGATCGCGTTGAGGAACTCAGAGATGTTCCAGGGGACGGCGAAACCCACTTCGTCCCAGTGGAGGGCTTCCCCGGTCAGGGAGATGACGAAGGCCAGGACGGCCAGGACAACGCCCACCCCCCACAGCCCTTGCTTACCATGTTTGTAGCCTCCACTGACAAAGACTCGCATCATGTGGGCAATCAGCAGCCCGAAGATCAGGAACGCATTCCAATAATGGAGGTTGAGGATCACCGACCAGGTGGACGACTGGAGCAGATCGGTGGTGATGCCATAGGCCTTGGAGGCATCGGGCGTATAGAGGAGCGATAACACGAGACCGGTCAGCACCTCCAACACGAGCGCGATGGCGAGCACCCCGCCCAGCGCATACCAGATATTGTTCGTTTCCACCGGGATGATATAATCCTGGATCAACTGCCGGATGGCGAACGGGCCTTCCGCCGTTTTCTCTGGGGTCGGAACGGGCGGGGCATTGCCCGGTGGCTCCCCGGCGGGCACCGTTGGGCGGGCTGGTATCGTAGACATTGTACTCCCTCCTGGGGTACTCGATACAGGAACCGAACGAACGCACGTGGGCGGGAACCACCGGGCAGCAAGTGGTACTACTCACTCAGCTTAAGCGTAGGGGAACGAGGTAATAATTCGGGTGTACGCAGGTTGCAAAAGGGTGTACAACCATGTCCTGCAACACAATCGGGTTGGCGCGCTCGGCGGGGGCTTTGCCCCCCGCCGAGCGCAGCGTGGATGATTGCCCCCCGCGCTTGAATATGGTACAATTCAACGTTGGGTCGCGTTGCTACCTGGCTTATAGTAGATCATATTCACGAGAAGACGAGGACGTCGCAATGGCGTATACGCCCCAGAATCCACTGATTGTGCAGAGTGACCGCTCGCTCTTGCTGGAAGTTGATAACCCCCGCTATGAGGCCGCCCGCGATGAGCTGGTGCGCTTCGCCGAACTGGAGAAAAGCCCGGAACATATTCACACTTACCGGGTGACGCCCCTCTCGCTGTGGAACGCCGCCGCCGCCGGAACCGGCGCGGACGAGATCGTCGCGGCGCTGGACCGCTACAGCAAGTTCGATCTACCAGCCAACGTCATTGCCGATGTGCGCGACTACATCGGGCGCTTTGGACGGGTCAAGCTGGTGCGCGAAAACGGGGCGCTGCTCCTACGTTCGGATGATCGGCTCTTAATCACCGAGATCGAGCGCAACGGGCACACCGCCCTCTATCTTCAGGGCCGGGTGGATGACCACACGCTGCTGGTGGACCCGGCGGCGCGGGGGCATATCAAGCAGGCGCTGGTCGAGTTCGGCTACCCGGCGGAAGACCTGGCGGGCTATGTGACCGGCGAGGCGCTGGCCCTGAGTATGCGCGAGATCAGCATCAGCGGGCACGAGTTCGGGCTGCGGGCCTACCAGCAGGGGTCGGTGGATGCGTTCTGGGCCGGGGGCGAGAGCCGGGGCGGCAGCGGCGTGGTGGTGTTGCCCTGCGGCGCGGGCAAAACCGTGGTCGGCATCGGCGCGCTGGACAAGGTGCAGGCGCACACGCTCATTCTGTGCCCCAACACTATCGCCGTGCGCCAGTGGATCAGTGAGATCCTCGACAAGACGACCCTGACCGCCGATCAGGTGGGCGAGTACACCGGCGAGAAGAAAGAGATCCGCCCGGTGACGGTCACGACCTACCAGATCATGACCTACCGCCCCTTCACCGTCAACGACCACACCGGCGAGATCGGGGAGTTCCCCCACTTCCAACTGTTCACCAATCATGATTGGGGCATGATCATCTACGACGAGGTCCACCTCTTGCCCGCGCCGGTCTTCCGCGTGACGGCAGAGATCCAGGCCCGGCGACGACTGGGGTTGACGGCTACCCTGGTGCGCGAAGATGGGCGGGAAGAAGATGTCTTCTCGCTGATCGGGCCGAAGAAGTACGATGTGCCCTGGAAGGATCTGGAGCAGCAGGGCTGGATCGCCACCGCCACCTGCACCGAAGTGCGGGTGAAGTTGCCCCCCAGCGTGCGGCTCGAATATGTGATGACCGAGGACAGCCGGATCAAGTACCGGATCGCCGCCGAGAACCCGCTCAAGCTGTCGATCCTCCAGACGTTGCTGGAGCAGCACACCGAGGACAACGTGCTGATCATCGGGCAATATCTGGACCAGTTGCAGCAGATCGCGGATTTCGTGGACGCGCCGCTGATCACCGGCAAGACGCCCAACCAGGAGCGCGCCGAACTCTACGACGCTTTCCGCACCGGGCGGATCAAGCGGCTGGTCGTCTCAAAGGTGGCGAACTTCGCGATCGACCTACCCGACGCCAACGTCGCCATCCAGCTATCGGGCACGTTTGGGTCGCGGCAAGAGGAGGCGCAACGGCTGGGCCGCATCCTGCGCCCCAAGAGCGACGGTGCCCCCGCCCATTTCTACACCCTGGTCACCCGCGACAGCAAAGACCAGGATTTCTCGGCCAACCGCCAACTGTTTCTGACCGAGCAGGGCTACCACTATGATATTATCGACGCGGAAGATCTGGTGCCGGGGCTGACCGCCGAACTGGCCGAAGAGCAGGCGATCCTGGACCGTGACGGCGCGGACGCCCTCTATACCTGGGCCGCCGCCCGCCGGGGTCGCCGCAGCATGGCCGCCCCGCTGCTGGGCGAGAATGGCGCGGCCCCCACCGTCGAGGCCGACGCGCCGAAGCGCCGCCGGGGTCGCCCACCGAAAGCGCGTCCGGCCCTGGCCGAGGAGCCGACCGCGCCGCTCGTGTCGGAGGAGCCGCTGGCCGCGAACGGCAACGGGCACCACCCCGCCGAGAACGGCGCGAGCAAGCGCGACCGGAGCCATTTGCGGCTGATCAAGTAGGGGTCGGGGGTCGGGGGCCGGGGGCCGGGGGTCAGGGGTCAGGGGTCGGGGGCCGGGGGCCGGGGATCAGTGCGAGGCGTTATGCTCCACGAACTGACGCAAGATGCCTATGCGCGGGTGGTGCCCCTGTTCGGGCAGGGGATGCCAACCTATGCCCAGGTGATCATTCGGGCGGTGGCGGCAGGGAATACGCGGGCGCGGGTCTGGGTGGATGATATGCGGGAACCGCGCTCCGCTTTTGTCTGGGACACAGGCCACTGCTACGACCTGGCGGGCGCGGCGGACAACCCGGCGTTCAACGCGGCGGTGGGACGGCTGATCCGCGAGCATATCGCGCCGGATGCCATGGCGCGGGGGTTCGGCCAGATCAAGGTGCGTCCCACTGTGCCGGAGTGGGCGGCGGTCATCCCCGACATCTTCCCGGCGACCCTGACCGCGCGGATGCGCCTGCTCTACACTTTCGCCGGGCCGCGCCTGCCCGATTGGGCCGACCGGGTACCGCCGGAATTCGCTCTTGTGCCGGTGGATGCCGCCTTGCTGGCCCAATCCGATCTGCTCAACCGCGAACAGGTGTGGGAAGAAATCGCCTGCTGCTGGACCGAACCCGCCCTCTTTTTCGCACATGGGCTGGGGATCGCGGCGCTGCACGAGAATTCCATCGTCGGCTGGTGTACAGGCGAATATGCCAGCGGCCATGACATCGGCATCGGCATCGAGACGATCGAAGCGTACCAGCGGCGCGGGTTGGCGACCCTCAT
>JBBSAN010000477.1:0-5760 GCA_038252265.1 Chloroflexia bacterium | reverse complement strand
TCGGCAAGTGTCACAGACCCGGCGCCTGTTTCGTCTCGTTTGTGACAACACCCGAATCCACCGGCCCGGTGGACACCGGAATACAGAAAGCGAGGAACGCACAAAATGAACGAGCAATTTGGAGAATCAACCGTCATGGTGGTCGGCGGGGGGCTGGCCGGGCTGAGCGCGGCGGCCTACCTGGCCCGCGCCGGGGTGGCGGTGACGCTGTTCGAGAAGGCAGCGGCCCTGGGCGGGCGAGCAGCCACGCAGCACTACGACGAGTATCGCTTTAATCGCGGGGCGCACGCCCTCTACTACGGGGGACCGGCGACGCAGGTGCTTCAGGAGTTGGGCGTGCCCTACAGCGGCCATATTCCGCCGGTCCCGTTCATGCTGGCGCGGGGCAAGATCCACTCCTTACCGTCTACCCCCGGTACCCTGCTGCGGAACACGCTGCTGGACACCGGCGACAAGCTGGAACTGGTTCGCGTCCTGGCCCGGCTGGTCATGGGCCACCCGGCGGCCCTGGGGCGGCAGAGCATCGCCGGGTGGCTGGACCGCACCGTCCGGCGGCCCCGCGTGCGGCGGGTGCTGGACGCCCTGGCGCGCACCTTTACCTACACCGCCGCGCTCGATCAGGTCAGCGCGGATGTGTTCGCCACGCAGATGAAGCTTTCCGCCCAGCACAATGTCCGCTACCTGGATGGCGGCTGGCAAACCCTGGTTGATGGCGTGCGCCGGGTGGCCCAGCAGGCCGGGGCGCGGATCGTCAGCGGCACACGGGTGGATGCTGTCACCTATCAGGACGGTCAGGTTCAGGCGGTGCGCCTGGGCGACGGCACTGCCGTCACGGCCTCCGCCGTCATCCTCGCCGTCCCGCCCCAGGACGCGGCACGGCTGATCGATGCGGGGGCCTATGCCCCCCTGCGGCGGCTGATCGAACCGGCCATCGCGGTCCACAATGCCTGCCTGGACGTGGCGCTCAGCCGGATCCCGGTCCCGCACAATTCGGTGATCTTTGACCTGGACCGCCCGCGCTTCCAGACCGCGCAATCGCTGATCGCCCGCGTCGCCCCGCCAGGGGGCGGCCTGATCCACACGATCAAATATCTGGACCCGGCGCAGCCCGGCGACCCCCGCGCCGATGAACAGGATCTGGAAGCGCTGCTCGACCGGTTGCAGCCCGGCTGGCGTGACGTGCTGGTCAAGCGCAACGTCCTGCCCCGGATCGAGAGCGTGAGCTGGCTACCCACCGCCGCCACCGGGGGCATGGCCGGGCGACCGGGGCCGACCGTGCCTGGCATCGCGGGCCTCTACCTGGCCGGGGACTGGATCGGCAGCGAGGGCTATCTGGTGGATGCCGTCATGGCAAGCGCCCGGCAGGCGGCCCGGTTGGTGCAGCAGGAACACGGGCCGGTGCGCGCCGCCGTCCCGGTGGCGGCAGACACCCGCGCACTTGTGATAAAATAGCCCATACCCACACCGAGGGAACACGCACTCTTATGGAACCAGCGGAAACCACTACAGAGATGTTCGAGCAGCAGCGCGGCCTGCTGTTCGCCATCGCCTACCGGATGTTGAGCAGCGCCACCGACGCCGAAGATATCGTGCAGGAAGCGTTTCTGCGCTGGATGCAGGTCAGCGCAGAGGATGTGCAATCGCCCCGCGCCTACCTGTCGGCGGTGGTGGTGCGGCTCTGCATCGATCACCTGCGGGCCGCACGGGTTCAGCGCGAAGTCTACGTGGGTCCCTGGCTGCCCGAACCGATCCCCACCGGCGCGCGCCCCGAACTGGCCGACACGGTGGTGCTGGCCGAGTCGCTCTCGTTCGCCTTCTTGATTATGCTGGAAAGCCTGGGGCCGCTGGAGCGGGCGGTGTTCTTGCTGCGCGAGGTCTTCGACTATAGCTATCCCGAGATCGCAGCCATCGTCGGCAAAAGCGAGGCCAACTGCCGCCAGATCCTGCACCGCGCCCAGGCCCACCTGGGGCAGCGCCAGCCCCGCTACGATGTCTCGCGGGAGCAGCAGGAACGGATCACCCACCAGTTCCTCTATGCCACCGCCAACGGCGACATGCAGGGCTTGCTGAACCTGCTGACCGATGATATCGTCTTCGTTGGCGACGGCGGCGGGAAGGTCCGCACGGCGCTGCGCCCGGTGGTGGGTGCCGACCGGGTCGCCCGCGGCTCGATGGGGGCGCTCCGCTGGCTCCCGGCAGGCACCGAAGCGGTGGTGGCCGAGGTCAACGGGCAACAGGCCATCATTGGCTACTATCAGGGGCAGCCCGTCGGCCTGCTCCTGATGGATATCGTCGGGGATCGGGTCCAGCGGGTCTACTCGGTGATGAACCCCGACAAGCTGCACTGGCTGGCTGCCCTCGCTCCCCCGGTGTAACAGCCTACCCCCCCACGCTTGCCCGTATAACGGCGCGACAACCAACTGGCTGTCGCGCCGTTGCGTTTGTCTTCCCCGCGTGATCTGGCCGCCCTTGTGCCTTCCCCTGGGGTAGGGGCCGACCAATGTGTCGGCCCTGGTCGGGTGTCCGACCGGTTCGTGCCCGGACGAAAGGGCCAGCCTGGAGATCGGGGACACCCGACCAGGGCCGACACATTGGTCGGCCTCTACGCCAACCGATCTCGTCCCCCGATAATGCATAATCCCTGCGCGCCTGACATGACGAAAGTAATACCGGTTCCTGACTTTCCCCACCCGGCCCGCATGACTTCCCCCGCTGTCCCCGGAGCGCGATCCCTTGCTACAATAGCTCCATGAGGGACGGTAGTAGCCGTCCCATGCAAAAGGAGCAAGCACACGATGAACAACACCCAGATAGTAGAAGCCCCCGCCCGTCCGGCCTCTGCCGGGGGGCCGGTGATCGAGATCAGCGGCTTGAGCGTCGCCTATGGCACCGTCCAGGCGGTACGGAGCGTCAGCCTGGCGGTAGGGCAGGGCGAGATCTTCGGCCTGCTGGGGCCGAACGGCGCGGGCAAGACCACCACCCTGTCGGCTATCGAAGGGCTGGTACGGCCCCAGGCCGGGCAGGTCCAGGTCCTGGGGCTGGACGTGCAGACGCAGGCGGCGGCGGTGCGCCGTCTGCTGGGCATCAGCCTGCAAAGCAACGCCTTTTTTGACAACCTCAAACTGTGGGAGCTGGTGCGCTTCTACGCCGGGCTGTACGATGTCTTTCTAAGCAGGCGCGAGGTGCTGCCCCTGCTGGCGCGGTTTGAACTGGCGGAGAAGATCGATGCGCCGGTCCAGCAGTTGAGCGGCGGCCAGCAGCAGCGGGTCGCCCTGGTCCTGGCCCTCGCCAACGACCCGCAGATCGTTATCCTCGATGAGCCGACGACCGGCCTCGACCCGCAGGCGCGGCGCAACGTCTGGGATATTATCCGCCAGATCCGCGCCGAGGGCCGCACCATCCTGTTGACCACGCACTACATGGAAGAGGCCCAGGAGTTGTGCCACCGCGTCGGCATCATCGATCGGGGCGAACTGATCGCCCTCGACACGCCGGGCGGCCTGATCAACAGCCTCCACGCCGACAGCAGCATCACCGCCACCGTGCGCCTGCCCGACGATGCCGTGCGGGCGCTGCCGGGCGTGACGGGGCTGCGCCAGGAAGGCGAGCGCCTGACGGTACAAACCAACCGCGCCCAGGACACCGTCTTCGGCCTGCAAAAGTTGGCCGTCGAGCAACGCCAAATGCTGACCGACCTGAGCATCCGCCAGCCCGATCTCGAAGACGTGTTCATCGCCCTGACCGGGCGCAATATTCGCTAACCCGTTAGGGCATTGAGGATAAGGAGGAACCGATAACATGGCAACTACCGCAACCACCCTGGCGGCAACCCGCCCGGCCAACGCCACGCTCCGCCGCTTCTGGCTCTTACTGCAAACCAACTTTGTGATGTACATCCGCAACCGGGTCTCGCTGTTCTGGGTGATCATCTTTCCGATCGGGCTGATGCTGTTGCTCGGCTCGATCTGGAACAACCAGGTGATCGATCCCACGGACCCCAAGTCTTTCACCTTGATCAACTACATGGTGCCCAGCATGATCGTGCTCAGCCTGCTATCGAACGGGCTGGTCGGCAACGCCTCGACCATGGCCGTCTGGCGCGAACAGGGCATCCTGCGCCGCATCCAGGCCACCCCGCTACCGGTCTGGCAATTGCTCCTCGCCCGCATCCTCATGCAGGCGACGATCATGATCGGGCAGGCCGGGCTGTTGGTCGGCACGAGCGTCGTGGCCTTCAACACCCATTATGATGCGCTGGGGCTGGTCGAAGCGATCCCGGCGGTGGTGGTCGGGGCCATCGTTTTCATGGCAATGGGCCAGGCGGTGGCCGCCGTGGTCCGCAAGTCGGACACCGTGCAACTGGTAGCCCAGGCGATCAACTTCCCTTTGATGTTCCTCGGCGGCCTGGCGCTCCCGATCCAGGCGCTGCCGGAGGGCTTGCGGGCTATCGGCAAGTACCTGCCCAGTTCGATGATGGCCGATCTGGTGCGCGCCCCCCTCCTGACCGGGCTGCATGTGGACCCGAACGTGCCACTGGGCATGGCTGCGGTGGGCGTGGCGCTCTACTTCCTGGCCTCTGTCGGGGTGGCCGTGCGCTTCTTCAAATGGGGTTGAGCCGCTACCCCTGGCGGGGGGCTGCGTCCTCCGCCGGGGGCGCCGCCCGGTATGCTATAATAACTAGAGACGACGTTGCCCTGTTGGAGTATTCCCATGACTGACACCCCGGTGAACCTCGCCCCACCCCCCGGCCCCCCCCATCGGGCACCTCTGATCATCCAGGTGGTCATGGTCGTTTTCTACCTGATGGCCTGGGCCAGTTTCCTGTTCACCCTGCTGGCGGTGGTTGCCAGCACCCCCGACGGGCAGTATGGCTACCTGATCCCGGCGGGGTTGTACGCGGCGCTGCTGCTCAATTTCCCCGTCCGCTATGTGCTTCGCCACCGCCGCCTCGGTACCGACGACTGGGCCGCCTGGGTCTGGGGCTTTGACAGGTCAGATACCGAGCACCTCCTGTTTATATTGATCGGCTTCGGCCTGATCGCCGGGATGAGCGCCCTGGCCCCGCCGTTTGTCTGGCTGTACTATACCTGGGGGGGAGTCACCTTCGGGGTGCTCAACGACCGGATGCGCCTGGCGGTGGGGGTGTTGGCGCTGGAAGCGAGCGCGTTCGCCTTCCAGTCGGGGGCCGTGAGCGGGATGCTGGCGGGCCAGATCGATGCCGGGGCGTTGTGGAGCTATGGCTTCTCCGCGGTGGTCTTCATTGTTTACGTCACGATGTTCACCTTCCTGATCAGTTCGCGCCTGGAGAGCGAGCACCTGGTGCAGCAATTGCAGGCGACCAAACTGCAGTTGGAAGAGGCGCTGTCGAAAGAGAAAGAGGTGGCCGTACTGCGCGAGCGCGACCGCATGGCCCGCGAGATGCACGACGGCCTGGGCCACGCCCTGGTGCTGGTGGCGGTCAAGATTGAGGCGGCACAGCGGTTGCAGGCCGTTGATCCCGCCCGCGCTGCCGCCGAGTTGGAGGCGACCAAAGAACTGGTGCGCCAGAGCATGGCCGAGCTGCGGACCTCCCTGGCCGACCTGCGTAGCCCCGTCCTCGAAGCCGACACGCAGCCGTTGGGCCAGCTCTTGCACACCTGGGCCACCCGCACGGCGCAGGAGGGCGGCTTTGCGCTGGAATACACCTTCGCACCGGAGTTGGAAGGCCTGCCCGCGCCGACCCAGGATGCCCTCTGGCGGGTGGGCCGCGAGGCGATCCTG
>JBBSAN010000476.1:0-5776 GCA_038252265.1 Chloroflexia bacterium | reverse complement strand
ACCCCCACCCCCACCCCCGGCAGAAACCGCGACCCCCGCGCCCCAGGGCGGCGAGCAGCTCTACACCTTCGTGCCGGGCGATACCCTATCGTCGGTGGCGAGCAAATTCGGCGTCTCGCTGGCGGCGATCATGGTCACCAACAACCTGACCCACCCGTTTGATGTGAAGCCGGGGCAGCAGGTGAAGATTCCGCCCACCGACTTCCACCCGACCGAGGTGAAGCACCGCGTCTTGCCTGGCGAGAACCTGACCGGCATCGCCGCCCTCTATGGGGCGGACCCTGCCGCCATCGCGGCCCGCAACGGCCTGACCAACCCCAACCAGGTCTTCGCCGGCCAGGAGTTAATTGTCCCGCTGAAGTAAGTGCAGGGGATAGGGGATAGGGGTTGGGGGTTGGTATTTTCGTTACCAACCCCCAACCCCTATCCCCTATCCCCTATTTCACCCGCGCAAGTCCGCGATCGTGGCGGCGTCGAGGCGGCGGAGGAGGGCCGCGCCAAGCTGGGCGGCGGCATCGAAGTCGTCGCGGTGGATGAGCGAGGCGGTGCTGTGGATGTAGCGGGCGGGCAGGCCGAGACAAATCGCGGGCATCCCCGCCCGGCTGAGGGCCATGCGCCCGGCATCCTCCCCGCCCCCGGCCATTGTGTCGAACTGGTAAGGGATGCCTTCCTCCTCGGCAGTGTCCACCACCAGATCGCGCAAACGCGGATTCGGGACCAGGCTGCCGTCATAGATGAAAATAAGCGCCCCTTTGCCCAGCCGTCCCTGCGCGTCGTAAGGCCGGACGCCCGGCGTGTCCCCCGCGACGCCCACATCGTAGGCGATACCGATGACCGGATCGACCAGATGGGTCAGCGTGTTGGCCCCGCGCAGGCCGATCTCTTCCTGCACCGTGCCCCCCGCGTAGACCACATTGGGATGGCGCGCGCCATCGGCAGCCAGCAGGCGCAGCGTCTCGATCACCAGGGCACACCCGGCCCGGTCGTCCCACGCCTTCGCCATCACCACCTTCGGGTTCGCCATCACCGTAAACGGGCAGACCGGCGTGATCGGGTCGCCGGGGCGCACCCCCGTAGCGAGGGCATCGCGGCGGCCCGTCACCCCAATATCGATGTACATGGACCGGCCCTCCACCACCTTTTTGCGCTCGTCCCCGCTTAAGATGTGGGGGGGCTTGGAGCCGATGATCCCGTCATAAACCCCCTTGCGGGTGGTGACCTGCACCCGCTGGGCCAGCACCACTTGCTCCCACCATCCGCCCAGCGGCTGGAAGCAGATATAGCCGTCGTCATCAATCGACGTGACCAGAAAGCCGACCTCATCCATATGACTCGCCAGCAGGACTCGGGGTCCGTCGTCCCCTGCTGCCCCCGGATAGCGCACGGCAATGCTGCCCAGGCCGTCGGTGATCGTCTCGCCATAGGGTTGCAGGTAGCGGCCCATCAACCTCCGTACATCGTGCTCCTGACCGGGCACTCCATTCGCCGTGGTCAGAGCCTCCATTATTGCCAACGTCTCGTCCATAGATCCCTCCCCGGTCCCAATACGGTCCCTCCACTATGGGCCGGGCACACTTGCCGACCCCAACTGCTCTCCATGTAGCTCGTGCTCGCAGACGGCGCACCGGTAGGGACCGCTCGCCTCGCGGCGCGGGGGGCTGCCCAGGTACCAGCGCCCGCAGGTGGGGCAGTGGTAGGCCAGCGCCCGTGGCCCCGCCCCCTGGTCGCTCACCGGCAGCGACGTGGCGACCTCCCGTAGTTGCTCGCGGGTGGGGGCACCCAGGATGCGCGCCGTCCGCACTTCGTCGCCGTCCAGCACCAGGCCCAGCACCTGGCCGTCCTGAATCTTGAAGCGATCCCCACCCTTGAGGTTCTCGAAAGAATGATCGACGATGACGAACTTGCGGTCTTCGCGGGGCGCATCGGGCGGATGGGCGTAGAGCGTGACGGTGGTGCCGCCAAAGAAGCCGCCATAGTTCAGCACTTCATCAATGACAAACAGTTCGTATCCATCAACGGTGATACTCACGAACAACTCCTTATATACATCGACACCGATGCGGCGCATTATAGCACAATGAAGCGAGGTCAACAATCAGGCGACCGAGGTCAGCCGGGCGAGGATCTCAGGGTTTGGGCCGGGCGGGGGCGCGGGCCGTCGCTGTGCGCAGCAAGGTCACGGCCAGCACCAGCCAGAGCAGTCCCATCGCATAGAGATGCATCCCGCTGAGGGTGATGGCCCACCACGGCTCCTGTTGGACATTCACGAGGCGGACCCAATCGTTGGGCGAACGGCTGAGCACCAGGGCGGTGACGCCCAGCGCCAGCACCCCCGCCGCCGGAACATGCCCACGCAAGATCCACCAGCCGAGCAGGGCCAGCGCGGGCAGCACCCACCAGATCAGGTGGTGCGGCCAGGTGAGATAGGAGGTGATGTTGACGGTCAGCAGCAGCAGCGAGATTTCGAGCAGCATATAGAGCCGCCAGTGCGCGGGGGTCGGCAAGGACAGCTGGACCCGGCCCGGACGGGCAGCGATGATGATCGGGACGGCGAACACCGCCACCACCGCGCCCCAGACCAGCAAATTCCCTCCCAGGTTGAGCAGCCGCCAGGCGGCAGGATTATTATCCGCCGAGGGCAGATCGGGCACGCCGGGCAGCAGCCAGCGCGCCAGCAGCCCGTTGATGCTCTGGTTGTCCAGATAACCCTGGGCACGGCCCAGCAGGTCGGGAAAGAGGTGCAGCCAGTAGTCGAGCGTGCTGCCGGTGAAGGGGATAGTCAGCACCTGGAAGAAGAGAAAGGCGACGGTGGTGGCGATCGCCAGCCGGGGGCGACGACGCAGCACAAAGTAGGGCAGCAACACTACCGGCTGCACCTTGATCGAGATCGCCAGCCCCAGCACCAGCGCGGTGGTGAGCAGGCGCGGCCCGCCGCCCCGCTCCACATCGGGCCGCCAGGGTTGGGCCAGCACCAGCCCGGCCAGCAAGAGGAGCCAGACGCCGCTGTTGACCTGCCCCAGATAGATTTCGTCGCGCAAGGGCACGCCGGTGCCCCACAGAAAGAGCAGTAGCCCCGCCCGCAGCGAGAGCGGCCACCCGCCCGTGGGCACCCAGGTGACGGCCAGCACCCCCGCACCCAGCAAGAGGAGGCAGAGGTGTTGGCCCACCAGCCAGATCGACCCGGCGGTGGCGAGGGGAAAGGGCAGGCCGATGGGCAGCAGGAGGAAGGCCAGCAGCGGGGGGTAAAGATAGAACGGGGTGTTGGGCAGGCCCAGGTCGTAGAGGTTGCCGCCGGTTGCCAGCGCGTGGGTGGCGGCGTAGTAGGCGCGGAAGTCCCAGCCCATGCCCGGCCCGGCCCCGGCCAGCCAGACCAGATAGCTGCCCAGCCCAAAGGCCCCCAGCAGCCAGCCCAGCGCCGGGTAGACATCGGCCCGCTGGCTGGAGGAGACGGTCGCTGGCGCGCTGGTGGTCGGGGGGTTCACACGCCGTAGTATACAGCGGGGTCGCGGGGGGCGCAAGCGTGGAAACGTGATGCGTGAAACGTGATGCGTATTGCGCATTCGTCTAAACGACCAACCACTAACCACTAACCACTAACCACCAACCACTAACCACTAACCACTAATCACCGCATTGACCAGGCCGAGTCCCCTATGCTATACTGGCGCTAATCTTGCGCCAAGGAGTCAGGGATGGATGATCTGTATAAAGAGAAGTTGCAACAGGCGACGACGCTGCTGAACGAGCAGGACTGTGATGCCTGGCTCCTGTTCGTGCGCGAAACGGACATGGCGCTGGACCCCAGCCTGCCGCTGATCTGTGACCTGGGCTTTGTCTGGGAGACGGCGATCTATGTCAGCCGCGATGGGCAGCACGCGGTGGTGGCCGGGCTGCACGACTGCGAGCCGGTGCGCCAGAGCGGGCTGTTCAGCGAAGTCATCCCCTACACCGCGTCGATCCGCGAGGCGCTGGTCGGGCTGTTCAACCAGCGCGACCCGCAACGCATCGCCCTCAATTTCGCGCCCGACAATGTGGCCGCCGACGGGCTGACCTATGGCATGTACCTGAAGCTCAAGGACATCCTGGCCGCCACCCCCTATGGCGACCGCTTTACCTCGTCCGATGGGCTGGTGACACCGCTACGCAGCCGCAAGACCCCCGCCGAACTGGGCCGGATGCGCGCGGCTTTGCGCCAGGCCGAGGCGATCTGGGACCGGGTGGGGCGCTTCCTGCGGCTGGGGCGCACCGAGCGCGAGGTGGCCGAGTTCATGCGCGCCGAGGCGACCGAACGCGGGCTGGGCACGTCGTGGGCCGCCGACCACTGCCCCATCGTCAACGCGGGCGGCGTGAGCACCGAAGGCCACGCCCGGCCCGGCGAACGCCCGATCGCCCAGGGCACACTGGTCAATATCGATTTCGGAGTGCGCCAGGACGGCTATTGCACCGATCAGCAGCGCATGTGGTACGTGCGCCGGTCGGGCGAGATCAAGGCCCCGCCCGAAGTGCTGGCCGCGTTCGATGCGGTCTGCGGGGCGATCCAGGCGGCGGCGACGGTGCTGCGTCCGGGCGTGCAGGGCTGGCAGGTAGACGCCGTCGCCCGCCAGTATTTGCAGGATGCCGGCTATGGCGAGTACCAGCACGCGCTGGGGCATACCGTGGGCCGCGCCACCCACGACGGCGGCACCCTGCTTGGCCCCCACTGGGACCGCTACGGCACCACCCCCGACGGCCTCGTAGAGATTGATCAGGTCTTCACCCTGGAGCCGAGCATCGACACCCCCTACGGCGTCCTCGCCATCGAGGAAGAAGTGCTGGTCACGGCGAATGGCTGCGAATTCCTCTCGCCCCCGCAAATGGAACTGCTGTATATTTAGGCAGTTGAGGCAGCGCGGTCAACGGATTAGAGAACGGATTACACGGATTAATAAGGTTTGCATAATCCGTGTAATCCGTTCTCTAATCCGTTGACCGCGTCGTCTTTGTCCTTCGCCGCCTTGCACCCCTGCCCCGCCCTATGCTACAATATCAGCGACCAGGGATACCTTGTGTGGTGCGGGAATACGTTTCACGTTTCACACGTCACGTTTCACCCCCATCCCCACTCAGGAGCGTGCTATGCTACCAGCCTCCGCGCCCGCCGCCCCCACCGAGTCGGGCACCGTGCCGGTCCACCTGCGGGTGAACGGGCGGCCCTATGATCTGCGCCTGCCGCCCCAGGCCACACTGCTCGACACCCTGCGCGACACGCTGGGGCTGACCGGCACCAAGAAGGTCTGCGATATGGGCCAGTGCGGGGCCTGTACGGTGCTGTGCGACGGCGTGGCGATCTATGCCTGCCTGAAGCTCGCCATCGAAAGCCAGGGCTGCGAGATCACGACCATCGAGGGCCTGGCCGGGCCGGACGGTACGCTGCACCCGATCCAGGAAAAGTTCATCGAACAGGACGCGCTCCAGTGCGGCTTTTGCACAGCGGGGCAGGTGCTGGCCCTGAAGGCGCTACTGGACCGCAACCCCGACCCGACCCCCGACGAAATCCGGCGCGGTCTGGCCGGGAACCTCTGCCGTTGCGGTGCTTATGCGGGCATCATGCGCGCTGCCCAGGAGGCCGCCCGTGCCCTGGCCGCCGGAACCGGCACCCCCACCGCCGGGTAGCCCGTGCCCCCGGCCCGTTGGACTGACCTTATCCACCCCCCATTATTTGTTGTGAGGAACCACGCTGATGGCAACGACACCCGAACAGATTGAGGACTATTTCAAGCAACTGGACTGGCCGTTT
>JBBSAN010000475.1:0-5783 GCA_038252265.1 Chloroflexia bacterium | reverse complement strand
GTGATCGGGTTGGCGGCGCGGCACCAGCAGCCCAACTTAGCTGCTTGGCAACGCCGCTTGGCCTATGCGTTCGATCACGCACTGCACCGGGCACCCGCGCCCGCCCCGCAGCACCTCTAACGGACTTTGCATCAGCCGTGCCTGCGGTTGCGGCCCTGTTGGCTTTGTGCTATCATACGAGTGTCCCTCCGGCCCGTCTTCGGGGACTCGTACCAGCCAGACATCTCCTAGCCCATACGCTTAGCGCGCCCAGCGGAGGCCTGACTCCGGGGTTGGCTTCCGTGTTGTCGTCCCTGATCTCGCCTTTGCCGGGATTAATGCCTTTCCGTCCCGCCATCCTCAGCTCGCGCGGGGTGCGGCGGCTCTCCTGCCGCATCCCTGATCCCACCCCTGGTCCGCGCCGTGCGGACGGCTCATCCAGAAAGGAGGATTCTTTTCGCAGCCTCGACAGCGTTGTACGAACGGCTGGGCCAGAGGCTCAGTGCCAGGAGCTAACCGCTATCAACAAGGAGGTTTGAGAGATGAAACAGACCATTCGCCTGAATGTGAATGGGGTGGCGCGGGAAGATGCCGTCGAGCCGCGCCTGTTGCTCGTCCACTATTTGCGCGAGACGCTGGGCCTCACCGGGACGCATATCGGCTGCGACACCAGCCAGTGCGGGGCCTGCACCGTCCACCTGAACGAGCAGGCCGTCAAGTCCTGCACCATCTTTGCCGTGCAGGCCGATGGGGCCAGCGTGACCACCATCGAGGGGTTGAACTCGGTGGCGGGCGAACCGCAGGAGGGGATGCACGTCCTCCAGACCGCGTTCTGGGAGCAGCACGGCTTGCAGTGCGGCTACTGCACCCCCGGCATGATTATGGCGGCGGCGGCGCTGCTCCAGAACAACCCGCACCCCAGCGAAGCCGAGATCCGCCACGGCCTCGAAGGCAACATCTGCCGTTGCACCGGCTACCACAACATTGTCAAAGCGGTTCGTGCCGCCGCCGGAGAGTCGGTGGGGGCGGAAGCGTCGCGCGGTGAAGCCATGCCCACGATGGCGAGCGGCGAGTAATGAGCAATGAGCAATGAGCGATGAGGTTTGTCCTCAAACCTCAAACCTCAAACCTCAAACCTCAAACCTCAGTCCTCAGCACTGTATAGGAGGCGAGCAATGGCAATAGGCAGCATAGTCGGCGCAAGTGTGCGTCGGCATGAAGATCCCAAGCTGGTCAGCGGGGCGGGCACGTATGTGGACGATATTAAACTGCCGGGAATGCTCTATGTCGGCATCCTGCGTAGCCCCTACGCCCACGCCCGCGTGACCAGTGTGGATGTCAGCGGCGTGCGCGGGCAGTTCAACACGGCCCAGGTTCTCACCGGCAAGGATGTGCGGGCGCGGCAAAAAGTGCCCCTCGCTATCACCTGGCGCATCCCCCCCGACCTGAAAGCGCCCGACCATTGGGCGATGGCGACCGACAAGGTCCATTACATGGGCGAGCCGGTGGCAGCGGTGGCGGTGGAAGATCGCTACCAGATAGAAGACGCGCTCGACCTGATCAACGTCGAATACGAACCGCTCCAGGCGATCACCGACATGGAAGCGGCGCTGAAGGACGGCGCGGTGCTGGTCCATGAGGAGTTGGGCACCAATAAAGCCTACACCTTCTCGGTGGCGACGGGCGATGTGGAAGCCGCGTTCGCCAATCCCGAAGTGCTGGTCAAGCAGCGCCTGGTCAACCAGCGCCTCGCTTCGGTCTCCATTGAGACGCGCGGCATCGTTGCCCAGTATAACAAGTCGATGAACGAGTTGACCGTCTGGTCCAGCACACAGATCCCCCACCTGCTCAAGCACCACCTGGCCGAGATGCTGGGCATCCCCGAACACAACGTCCGGGTGATCGCGCCGGACGTGGGCGGCGGCTTCGGCTCCAAGCTGAACGTCCTGCCCGAAGATTTTATCGTGCCCCTGCTGGCGGTCATCACCGGGCGGCCTGTCAAGTGGATCGAAAGTCGCTCCGAGAACCTGCAAAACACGGTGCATGGCCGCGATATGGTCGATTATGTCGAGATCGCCGCTAAGCGCGACGGCACGATCACCGGCCTGCGCGCCACCATCTATGCCAACCTGGGCGGCTATTGCCGCTTCTTCTCCGCCGGGCTGCCGGTGCTGGCCGGGCTGATGCTGCCGGGCAACTACAAGCTGCCCGCCTTCGCGGTGGACATCAACGCCATCTACACCAACACCCTGTTCGTTGATGCCTATCGGGGCGCGGGACGGCCCGAAGCCACCTATGCCGTCGAGCGGATTATGGATATGCTGGCCGACGAACTGGGCATGGATCCCGCCGAACTGCGCCGCAAGAACTTTGTGCAGGAAGGTGACTGGCCCTACACCAGCCCGACCGGCCTGGCCTATGACAGCGGCAACTATGTGCCCACGCTCGATAAGGCGCTGGCGATGTCGGGCTATACCGAGGCCGTGGCCGCCGCCGCCGCCGCGAACCAGGGCAACCCCCGCGTCCGCAAGGGCATCGGCCTCGCCGCCTATGTCGAGATCGCGGGATGGGGACCAGGCCAGGCGACGTTCGGCCTCGGCGTGATGAACCAGCTCTTTGGCAGCGCCACCGTGCGGGTGGACCGTTCCGGCACGGTCGAAGTGTTGGCCGGGGCGAGCGGCCACGGGCAGGGCCACCTGACCAGTTGGGCGCAGATCGCCGCCGACGTGTTAGGCATCGGCCATGAGGATGTGCGCGTCTACGAGGGCGACACGGCGCTGATCCAGACCGGCACCGGCACCTTCGCCAGCCGCAGCGTGTCGGTAGACGGCGCGGGCGTGCATTTGGCCGCGCACAAGATCCGCGAGAAGATGCTCAAGATCGCCGCGCACCAGCTCGAGGTGGACCCCTCCGACCTGGAGATCCACAACGGCATGATCACCGTGCGCGGCGTGCCGTTGGACGAGGATGTGGTCGCCGGGGGCCGTTTGCAGACCGACCAGGCCGCCGCCGAACCGCCCAACCCGCGCTCGGTCTCGTTCAAGCAGATCGCCTACTCGGCCAACACCCACCACGACATGCCCAACGATTTGGAAGCGGGCCTCAACGAGACCGCCTTCTTCGACCCGGTGAACTTCACCTATCCTTTCGGCGTCCATGTGGCCGAGGTGGACGTGGACACCGAGACAGGCGAGGTGAAACTGACCCGCTATGTGGCGGTGGACGACTGCGGCAACGTGATCAACCCGATGATCGTAGACGGCCAGGTACACGGCGGCGTGGTCCAGGGTGTGGCCCAGGCGCTGTGGGAAGAAGTCGTCTACGACAGCGATGGGCAACTGGTGACCGGCACGCTGATGGACTACGGGGTGCCGTTCGCCAGCGACGTGCCGATGATCGAAACCGGCGCGACAATCACCCCCTCGCCGGTCAACCCGCTGGGGGTCAAGGGCGTCGGTGAGGCGGGCACGATTGCCGCCACGCCGGTCGTCGTCAACGCGGTGATCGATGCGTTGAGCGGCCTGGGCATCCGGCACATCGACATGCCGCTGCGTCCGGAGAAGATCTGGCTGGCCGTTCAGCACGCCCAAAGCGACAGCAGCAACGGGCACTCGGAAGGAGGCACGGCGTGATCCCGAAAGAGTTTGATTATGTCGCCCCCAGCAGCGTCGCGGAGGCGTTGCAAGCCTTGAAAGACGGCGGGGACGATGCGAAAATACTGGCCGGGGGCCACAGCCTGATCCCGCTGATGAAGCTGCGGCTGGCCGCGCCCTCCCGCCTGGTGGACTTGCGGAACATCGCCGACCTGCGCGGCAACACCACCACGCGCAACAACTCGCAGTTGATCGGGGCGATGACGACGTACAACGAGTTGACCCAGGGCACCGGCCTGCTGGCCGAGTGTGCGGCCAGCATCGGGGATATCCAGGTGCGGGCGCGCGGCACCATCGGGGGCAGCCTGGCCCACGCTGACCCCGCCGCCGACCTGCCCGCTGCCATACTGGCGCTCGATGCCACGCTCCGGGCGTCCCGCCTGGATGGCGACGGCAGCACGGTCACCGAGCGCGAGATCGCCGCCGCCGACTTCTTTGTCGATCTGTTGACCACGTCGTTGGAGCCGGGCGAGATCCTCACGGCGGTCTTCGTGCCGGATCATCGTTTCAGCAACGGTGGCGGGGGCAGCAGCGGTAGTGCCTATGTCAAGGTCCGCAACAAAGCGTCGCATTATGCCCTGGTGGGCGCGGCGGTCGTGCTGGGCCTAGGCGCTGACGGGGTGTGCAACCACGCCGCCATCGCCATCACCGGGGCGGCGGCCAAGCCCTTCCGGCTGACCAGCGTGGAAGACGCGCTGAAAGGTACCCGCGCCGAAGAAAGCGACATCACCAGCGCCCTTGGCACGCTTTCTGATCTGGATGTGAACTGGATGGCCGATCTGCACGGCTCTGCCGACTACCGCCGGCACCTGACCGATGTTGTCGCCGCCCGCGCCTTGAAGATGGCCCGCAGCCGGATGTAAGCTCTGCTTAGCTGTCAGAAATCAGAAATCAGCCTTTGTTGCTTTATCCTGGTGCTTTGGCACTTATTCTACCCGGTCAATCGCTGATTTCTGATTTCTGATTTCTGATTTCTGATTTCTCACCTATGGAAGACACACCGTTCGCCAGCATCGACGCCGTGCAGACCGCTCTCGCCGCCCATCACTATGTGGCCGAACGCGGGCTGGCAACGGCGTTGTTTCTCAGTCTCAAACTGCCCAAGCCACTGTTCCTGGAGGGGGAGGCGGGGGTGGGCAAAACCGAGGTTGCCAAAACGCTGGCGACCCTGCTCGGCACATCGCTGATCCGGCTCCAGTGCTACGAAGGGCTGGATGTCAGCACCGCCGTTTACGAATGGAACTACGCCCGCCAGATGATGCGGATTCGCCTGCTGGAGGCGGAAGGGCAGGGGGCCTCGTTTGAGGAAGCGCACCTGTTTGGCCCGGAGTTCCTGATCAAGCGCCCGCTCTTGCAGGCGGTGACCTATCCCGGTCCCGGTCGCCCGGTCTTGCTGATCGATGAGTTGGACCGCGCCGACGAGGAGTTCGAGGCGTTCCTGCTGGAACTGCTGGCTGACTTCCAGATCACCGTGCCGGAGGTTGGCACCTTCCAGCCCGCCCAGCCGCCCGCCGTGATCATCACCAGCAACCGCACCCGCGAGATCCACGACGCGCTCAAGCGCCGCTGCCTCTACCACTGGATCGAGTACCCCACGTTCGAGAAGGAGCGAGCCGTCCTCGCCGCCCGCCTGCCCGACGCCCCGCCCGCGCTGGCCGCCCAGGTGGTCAGCCTGGTGCAGCAGTTGCGGCGCATGGACCTCTACAAGCTGCCCGGCGTGGCCGAAACGCTGGACTGGGCGGCGGCCCTCCTCGCCCTGGAACAGCAGACGCTGACCGTGGACGTGGTCGCCGATACCCTCGGCGCGCTGCTCAAGCACCAGGAAGACATCGAGCGCCTGCGGGGCACCACCCTCACCACCCTGGTGCAAAAGGCCCAGCAACAGGCGTTGGCCGAGGGGGCACCCGCCTCATAGCCTTTCCAACCCCACCCTGTCATCCTGAGCGCAGCGAAGGATCTTGTTGGGGGCTTCCAGAGATAGCAACAACCGCCCCGATCAACGGGCAAGATAAGTGGTCAACCGCAGCAGCCGGGACCGCACAGAAGATCCTTCGCTGCGCTCAGGATGACAGCCTGGCTTTAACCACACTATCTGGTACAAAACACAGCATGAGCAACAACGACCCCCACAACTCAGCACTCAGCACTCAG